>JACDOI010000010.1 GCA_017656145.1 Bacillota bacterium
GGCCCCCCCGGCGTGGCGCCCGCCGCCGCGGCGGGGCCGGCGGGCGGGGGCGGGGGGGCCGGCCCCCGCCCCCGGGGGCCCCCCGCTGCGGCTCGCCGCTACATCACCCACCATTGTCCATAAACAAAGAAAACCCGCTTCAAAAGCGGGCTTTCGCGTGGTACCCCCAAGGGGATTCGAACCCCTGTCTCATGGCTGAGAACCATGCATCCTAGGCCGCTAGACGATGGGGGCACGCACCGGACGGCCTCAGGACAGATTTTATTCTAGCACGGAAGCCGCGCGTTGTAAAGCTCCGATTCTCGCTTCGACGCGAGTGCCGTGCACCCTGCGCCGCGCCCGACCGCCGCGGGGTTTCCGGGGATTGCCGCTCGGGCTTGACAGGACATCGTTGGCGGTTGGGGAATGATTCCCCCGGAGAGCAACAAGGAGGGTAATGCAGTTGGAGCTGTGGCTGAGAGAGACCGAGTCTGACGACTTGCACATCAACGTGCGGGTCAGCCGCGTCCTGCACCAAGAGCGCAGCCCATACCAGGACATCGCGATCGTGGACACCCCCGGCCTTGGAAGAGCGCTGGTCTTGGACGGAATCGTGCAGACGACTGTCCGGGACGAGTTTTACTATCACGAAATGCTCGCCCACGTTCCGCTGTTCAGCCATCCCTGTCCGCGCCGGGTGCTGGTCGTCGGCGGAGGCGACGGCGGGACTGTCAGGGAAGTGCTCAAGCACCGGACCGTCCAAGCGGTGGACTTGGTGGAAATCGACGAGCGGGTCATCGATGTTTGCCGCCGCCACCTGCCCGAGCTGAGCCGGGGCCTGCACGATCCGAGGGTCAACATCATCGTGGCCGACGCGCTGGAGTACGTGAAGGACGTAACCGGCCGCTACGACGTGGCGTTGATCGATTCGTCCGACCCGCTCGGACCGGCAGTGGGACTGTTCAACGAGACGTTTTACCGGAACGTATTCCGGGCACTGGCCGACGGCGGCCTCATGGTGGCCCAAACCGAATCGCCGTTTACCACGCCCGATCTGGTCCGGGACACGTTCGCGGCCGTCGGCCGGGCCTTCGTGGGCGGGGCATACGTCTACCTCAGCCCCGTGCCCATCTATTCGCTGGGCGAGTGGAGCTTCACCGTCGGCACTAAGGGACCGGATCCCCGCGCGCCGCGGCCTGGCGTTCAGGAACCGCTAGACTTCCGGACCCGGTATTACACTCCGGACGTGCATCGGGCCGTCTTCGCCCTGCCCCGCTACGTCCAAGAGCTTTTGGGGCTTGTTCCGCCGGGGGAGAATGCCGGGCGGGGAGAAGAAGAACCACTGGCCCGTTGATCTCCAGCCGTTCCTGTGGTATGATAAGGCTTGCGCTGGGCGGCGCGAGCGCTGGGAGATGGGGTAACGGCAGCCCGCCAGGTTCTGGCCCTGGTAGTCTAGGTTCGAATCCTAGTCTCCCAGCCATGAAAGAGGACACCTCATATGAGGTGTCCTCTTTTTCTATTTGTGAGAACCCCAGGCATGCCGGCGCAGCATGCCTGGGCCCGGCGGCCAAGATCAACTGTCCGGGGCGGCCGCTTGGGGCGGGCTCGCCTCTACCGCCGCCTTGGCCATCTCCGCCGCGCGGGTCAGCCGCTGGCACGTGCGGGTTCGCCCCAGAAGAAGGATGACGTCGTGAATGGGCGGGCTCACCGCGGTGCCCGTGAGGGCCACCCGCGCGGGCTGGATGACGTCGCCCAGCTTCTTGCCGTATTCGTCCGCCAGCCCGCGAAAGATCCGGTCGATGCCGTCCGACTCCCACGGATCGAGCTCGATGAGGCGGGCCACAAGCCGGGCCAGAAGGCCGGGAACGTATTCCCGATGCAAAAACCGGCGCACCGCCTTTTCGTCGAACTCAAGGTCGTCGGTGAAAAAGTACCGGGTCGCCGGCACGATGTCGGCGAGCGTTTTCAGCCGCACTTGCAACGGAGCCATGATGCGTTCGAGCCGCTCCAAAAGCGCCTGATCCAGCTCCGCCGGCACGAGCCCGGCCTCGCTCAGCCGTTCGTGGGCCAGCTCCGCCAGCCGGGACAGCGGGGCGTTGCGGATGTAGACGCCGTTCATCCACTCAAGCTTCTGCAGATCAAAGATGGCCGCGTGCTTGGAGACCCGATCCAGCGAAAAGTACCGCACGAGCTCGTCCCGGCTGAACAGTTCCGTGCGATCGTCGTACGACCAACCCAGCAAGGCCAAGTAGTTGACCATGGCCTCCGGCAAAAAGCCTTGCTCCCGGTAGTGGCCGACGGACACCGCGCCGTGCCGCTTGCTCAGGCGGGTTCGATCGGTCCCGAGGATGAGCGGCACGTGGGCGAACTCGGGCAGCTCCCAGCCGAAAGCTTGGTACAGCTGAATTTGCCGGGCGGTGTTGGTCAGGTGATCCTCCCCGCGGATCACATGGGTGATCCCCATCAGGTGGTCGTCCACCACGACCGCGAAATTGTACGTCGGCCACCCGTCGGACTTCATGATGACCAAATCGTCCAGGAGCTTGTTTTCAAACGCCACCTCGCCCCGAATGCGGTCGTGGAACCGAACCTCGCCTTCGTCCGGCGACAAGAACCGCACCACCGCCGGACGCTCCCTGGCGAGCCGCTCCCGCTCGGCGTCGGACAAGTGCAAGCACCGCCGATCGTACATGGGCGCCTCGCCCGCAGCGAACCGCTCCGCCCGGCGGGATTTGAGCTCCTCCGGCGTGCAATAGCACCGGTACGCCTTGCCTTCTGCCAGAAGCTGCTCGGCGTAGCTCCGGTAAATCTCCAAACGCTCGCTCTGCATATAAGGGCCGCAAGGCCCCCCGACGCCCGGACCCTCGTCCCAATCGATGCCAAGCCACCGGAGCGCGTCGATAATGGCCCGGGTCGATTCGTCGGTGGACCGAACAAGGTCCGTGTCCTCAATCCGCAGCACGAATTTCCCGCCATGGTGGCGCGCAAACAGCCAGTTGAACAACGCCGTGCGGGCCCCACCGACATGAAGGTACCCGGTGGGACTGGGCGCATAGCGGGTCCGCACATCCTTCACGCGATATCCGCTCCTTGCTCGTCTAGACGGTTCACAAGCCGCGCCAAGCCCTCTTCGTAGGGCGGGCGCACTACCCCGTGTTCAGTGATGATGGCGGTGACGTAACGGGCGGGGGTAACGTCGAAGGCCGGGTTGAGCACATCGACGCCCTCCGGCGCGATGGGCTGCCCCGCGATGTGGGTGACCTCGCTCGCGGCCCGTTCCTCGATGGGCACTTGTCCGCCGTGCTCCAGACTTAAATCCAGCGTGGACACGGGCGCCGCCACATAGAACGGGATTCCGTGCTCCCGGGCGAGGATGGCCAAACCGTAGGTGCCGATCTTGTTGACCACATCGCCGTTGGCGGTGATGCGGTCCGCACCCACGATGACGCTGCGGACAAGTCCCCGGTGCATGACGTGCGCCGCCATGTTGTCGGTGATGAGGGTAACCGGGATGTCTTCCTGGAGAAGCTCCCAGGCGGTGAGCCGGGCTCCTTGCAAAAACGGCCGCGTCTCGCAGGCGTACACCCGCAGCGGGGTGCCCCGGGACCACGCAGCCCGGATGACTCCCAGCGCCGTCCCGTAATCCACCGTCGCCAAGGCACCGGTGTTGCAGTGGGTCATCACGCCGCCGGGTTCAACCAGCGCCGCCCCGTGGGCCCCGATTTTCCGGCACGTCGCCGCGTCCTCGGCCGCGATCGCGTGGGCCTCCTCCAGGAGCCGGTCCGCCAGGGCAGCGGGACTCATGTGCGGACAGGCGTCGATCACCCGCATCATGCGGTCGACGGCCCACGACAAGTTGACCGCGGTCGGCCGGGCCGACCGCAATCGCCCCGCGATGCGGGCCATCTCGGCCCGGAAGTCATCGGCGCCCTCGGCTGCCTCCCGGGCGCCCAGGACGATGCCGTACGCGGCCGCAGCCCCGATGGCCGGCGCACCTCGCACCACCATGGACCGGATGGCGGCCGCCACCTCCTCGGCGGTGCGACATGTGACGGTTTCAAACTCGCGCGGCAATCGGCGCTGATCGATCAAGTGCAGCGCCCCGTCCTCCCACGCGAGCGTGCGCACCGGTTTGCGGCCGGAGACCGGCTGGTTCATCGACGCTCCCTCCCTCCCGGACTAGTGTAACCGAACCCGGTCAGGGACGGAAGCGCCTTTCGCCGCTGCGACCGGTCAAGCGGCTGCCTTGGGCTTGACTGTGACGGCCCGCACTTCCAGTTCCAAAAGCGGCGCGTACATTTGGCTTCCCATCACGTCGGTCTCGCCCGGACTGCCGCTGGGCCGGGACCGGCGAATGGTGAACTTGATGGCCCGCGCGGGGTCGAAGGCCACAAACCGCACCAGTCGCTCAGGACCGATGCCATACAGCCGGCATACCCGTTCCGGGGTCAGCTCGCCGCTGTTTTTGACCTGCCGGTATACCTCATCGTCCCGGAAGATGACGTCGAACGTTATGCAGTCGGGGCCGGCGTTTTTGCTGCGGATGGTCGATGCTAGCTCACAAAGGCGCGCCATGTATCTTTTCCCTCCTGATTCCGCCGGTCCGGGTTCCCGCAACCGGGCCGCCCGGCTCGGATTCGATCCGGGTTAAAGCTCCTCGAACTCCATGCGGAACAGCTCCAATGGGCTGTCAACCTCGATGACATGGTTCAGCGTCCACTCATAGGCGGCCCGGGCCGGCAAAACCTCATCGCTCAAAAACGCGGCCGCCCCGGCGGTCCCCTTGAGTCCCGGAATGCGGGCGTACATGAAGTTTCGCCCCGCGAGGTTGGCAAGCTCCACCGCCTCAGCCCGAGTAGGCGCCACGGCTTCCACGACCACGCACACTTCGTGGCCGCGGATCTCTTTGACGGGCTCAAGCTCGCCCATGACGCCGTTTTTTCCGTATACGTGGTAATGGACCTGGAAACCGGGTCGGTTGAACCGTTCGCCGGCCTTTTTCTGGGACCAGGCGATGCAATCGTCGATGCGGGTGATGATGTGGGGGTCCCGGATTCCGACGATCATCAGCGCCCGCTCACCGACTTTGCCTGCCCCCTCCAACTTGACCGCGTATCGCGGCACAGCTACCCACCGGGAGCCCCGGGCCCGGGTCCGCCGCTCGTCCACCGCCTCGTAGACGCACTGGCTCATGTCCACATAGCCGCCGGGCAAGTATTCCCGGAAAGGATCGGACCGCTCGTACATGGCGTGAGAGGCCACCGAGGCCGGAGTGCACCGCTGGTAGCTGCTCATGGGTTCAAGGACGATGCCGTCCCTGTCGACCGTGCCCAGAATGCTTTCCTTGCCTGCGAACGGTTCGGCGCAAAAAGAGGCGCACTCCAGCAGCTTGCCCGCGTAGTAGGCGATGTCCCGGGAATGGCCATGAAGAAGCAGGGGCGCCGCGAACAGCGCGGGGTCGCACGAGCGGCCCGCGATGACCACGTCCGCCCCTTGTTTTAAGGCAGCTAGGATCGGCTCGACGCCCATGACCGCCACCGCGTGGCCCGTGCGCCGCAAGTCTTCTTCAGTCAACGGCCCGCGGCCGTCGAGGCCCTGGGTCCACGCTCCCTGCCGCAGCCGCCGGGCGAGAACGTCCAGGTCCTGGTCGCTGAAGATCTTGGCCATGCGGAAACCGCTGATGCCGTGCCGTCTCGCCAGGTCCCGGATCATGGCCGCAAATTCCCGCACGCCCCGGTCGGTGCCGGTATCCGACGCCGAACCGATGATCATGGGGATCCCCGCGCGGCGGCTCGCGGTGAAGATGAGTTCCAAGTCATGTTCTTGCCAAGTCCGGGGACTGGCCGGTTCGTCGGCCCCTAAGGGATGGGGACCGATGTCGCAGCTGCCTGAGTCGGCGACGATCGCGTCCGGCTGACGCTTCACTCCCGCCCAAAAGCTTGCTTCCTCGATTGGCGTGAACCCGAGATGGCCGGTGGGGCTCAGGAGTTTGAATACATCCGTTTCCGCGGTCCTCGGCCGGTGCGCTGCCGTTCGAGGTCTTGACGCCAACTCGGTTTCCGGCATCGCCACACCTCCCACCCGGCGGCCCGTTCCCGGCACCCGCCGGCCGCAAAAAACAAACGGCGGGCGGTGCCGCGCCGGCAGGCGCCGCGGTCCGCACGCCGTCTTCCACGCTGACGAGGTTAGCTAGCGGGTTCGGGCCGAAAACGTGGCCCTACCTGGCTCGACCAGGATTCACCCTCCGTTCCGGGCCGACTAGAGCTCCGGTTGCCACCGTTCCGGTACCCGGAACGACCGTTGGGTCCCCCGTTTTTGCCGTTCTAGGCAAAATTAAGCGCTCTTCGTGCCCAATCACTCTGTCGTATGAAATTTTCTCACTCTTACGGTAACCCATCAGCCGAGGTTTGTCAACCCCGGAAATCGTCGGTTTTCGCGGGCAGCCGCCCGGATGCTACATGATGATGGAGCAATACGCCTCGACTTCGTCATCCGGCGCACCGCGCAAGTATTTTTCCAGCTGGGTCACGGTAGCACCGGTCACCCGTTCCAGCCCGCCGTCCAAGGCCCGCCGGCAGACAGCGAGGCTCGCGTACGACTCGGGATGTTCCTGGATGAAGCGGAGGATCTGCGCGATTCCTTCTTCGCGGTCCAACGGGTTTCGACCTCCTTAAGGCGCTATTGTGCACCCGGAAGCCGACCCTATTCGCTCGGAATTTCGCCTGGCAAACCGGTTTTTCCCGCAGCTGCCGGGCCGTTCCCTTGGCCTTTGCCGCTTCTAAACAGGCGCTCCGGAAATGACCGGAGCAAGCCGCCGGCGCCGAGCCCGGCTCGTGCGGCAAGCTTCGACGAACGCGTCAAACAGCCTCCGCCACTCGGGCACCGCGTCCATCAACAGCTCGGGGTGAAACTGAACGCCCACGACAAACCGGTGGGTCCGGCTCTCCACCGCCTCCGGGATGCCGTCGTCGGCCCGGGCGCTGATGACGAACGGAGGCGCGACCCGCTCCGCGGCCTGGCGGTGCAGGCTGTTGACGCCGATAGTCGTCTGGCCGAGGATCCGGTGCAAGAGGGTTCCAGGCGCAATCCGGATTTCGTGGACGACCCGGCGGCCGACCGGGGGGGCGTCGCAGAAGTGGTCCCGGGCGCCAGGGACCCTCCGGTCGATGCGCGAGAAGCAGCGACCCCCGCCGATGCGCACAATCATTTGGTGGCCCCGGCAAATGCCCAGCACCGGCGCGTCCTCGGCCAGCGCGGCCCGAAGGAGCGCCGCCTCGAAACGGAACCGCCGAGGCGCCAGCGTTTTCAGATCCGGCAGGTTCGGGCGGCCCAGGTGACGGCGCCGCATGTGCCCGCCGCCGGACAAGACGAGCCCGTCAAGCATGCGGACGTACTGCTGCGCGCTGGCTTCGCCGCCGGTTGGGGGAAGAAGGACAGGCACGGCGCCTGCCCGCTCCAGCGCCCGGCTGTACGCGGTGTCGATGAAGCTGAGGGATACGCGGGGTCTCAGAGACTCGGAGTCTCGACCGCTGTCAAAATCGGTGGTGATGCCGACCAGGGGCGCGTCGCCCGTGTGCATGAGCGGGCGTCACTCCCGACTGTTCCGGGCTGAGCGCCCGCCACAGGCAACGTTGCGACGAGCCCAACCCGGTTCGGGTAGCCGCAGCCCGCTTCCACGCTTGCGGGGTTAGCTGGCGGGTTCGGGTCGAGCGAGTAACCCTACCCGGCGACGGCCGGGATTCACCCCAGGGCCAAATGAGGCTGGCCCGCGCATCGGGTCCCCCGCTCCCGCCCCCTTCCGGGGCGGGATTCAGCGCTCTTTTCTGCTGGCGTTGCAACATTCGCAAGTCCATTATAGATGCCTGACATCGGCGGTGTCAATCGAAGGAGCGGGCGGTAAGACCAGCGGCTGGCCCGGGAACGGCGCCACCGGCGGCCCGGGTTTTGGCCTCCGGCGTTTACAGTGTTCCCGCGACCGCGTGACACGCGACCCGATGGCCCCCGCCCACCTCGGCAAGCGGCGGATCTACGGACCGGCACGTCTCGTTTTTTTCGGGCAGGAAACAACGGCTGTAAAACCGGCATCCTTTCGGCGGGTCGATGGGCGCCGGGGGATTGCCTTCCAGGATGATCCGTTCCCGGCGGCCGCCGCGCTTGCCCAAGCGTGGGACCGCGGACACCAGCGCCCGTGTATACGGGTGCAGCGGCCGGGCGAACAGATCGCCTGCAGGCGCCAGCTCCACGATGCGGCCCAGGTACATGACCGCGATGCGGTCGCTGATGTAACTCACCACAGACAGGTCGTGGGTGATGAACAGGTACGTCAGGCCCAACTCCGCCTGGAGCCGCTGGAGCAAGTTGATAATCTGAGCTTGAATCGACACATCCAAGGCCGAGACCGGCTCGTCGGCCACGACGAACGCGGGGTTCACCACCAGCGCCCGGGCGATGCCGATCCGCTGCCGCTGGCCCCCGCTGAACTGGTGCGGATACCGGTGGATGTGGCTTGGCGACAGGCCTACCTTGTCCAACATCTCCAGCACCCGCCGCCGGATTTCCTGGCGCGGCATCCCCTGGATCGCAAGGGGCAGCCCGACGATTTGTTCCACGGTGCGCCGGGCGTTTAGGGACGCAAACGGATCCTGAAAAATGATCTGCATCTTGCGGCGCAGCGGCCGCAGTTCCCTCGGAGGCAGGGCCGTAACGTCCCGGCCCTCAAACCGCACGGTCCCCGCGGTCGGTTCATAGAGCCGCAAGATGCTGCGGGCCAAGGTCGACTTGCCTGAGCCCGATTCGCCGACCAACCCCAGCGTCTCGCCCCGGGCGATGGTCAAGTCAACGCCGTCCACCGCGCGGACCCAGCGGGTTTGCCGGCCCAAAAGCCGCTCCGCGAAGCTGGCGCGCACCGGAAAGTGCTGCTTGAGGCCGATGACCTCCACAAGCGGCTCCGCGGGTTCCGCCTGAAGACGTGCCGCTTCCGGGCTCACGCCGGCCATCCCCTCACGCCTCCTCCGGCTGCCCGGCCGGTTGGCCAGCCGGGACCGCCTTGTGACATGCCACCCAATGCCCGGGGCCGACGTCGAACCGGGCAGGTTCCACCTGGCGGCAATAATCGTCCGCCAGCGGGCAACGGGTGCAATAGGGACATCCGGGGGGCAAGGCATGGAGCTCGGGCACGGTGCCTTCGATGGGCCGGACCACATGGGTTCGATCGCCGAGCCTCGGAATGGAATCGAGCAACCCTTGGGTGTACGGATGCCGCGGGTTGGTCAAAAGTTCATCGAGGGGTGCAGCTTCCACCGCCCGCCCGGCGTACATCACCATCACCCGGTGGCAAAACTCGCTGACGACCCCAAAGTCGTGGGTGATGAGCAAAATGCTCGTCCCGTACTCTTCCTGGACCCGCTGCATCAGATCGAGGATCTGGGCCTGAATCGTCACGTCCAGGGCGGTGGTTGGTTCGTCAGCCAAGAGAACTGCGGGATTGCAACTTAAGGCGATCGCGATCATGACCCGCTGGCGCATGCCGCCGCTCAACTCATGAGGGTAGGCCATCATCCTCTCGGCCGGAGCTGGAATGCCCACCTTTTCCAGCAGCGCAACGGCCCGTTCCCACGCCTCGCGCCGCGACCGCCTCCAACTCAAGGGCAGTCGGGTTGTCCCGTTTCCCCCGGAAACGAGGTCGCGGTAGTGGATCCGGATGGATTCGACCACCTGATCGCCGACCCGCATGACGGGATTGAGCGTCGAAAGCGGGTCTTGAAAAATCATGGCCATTCGATTGCCCCGCAGGCGCCGCAGTTCCCGTTCGGGCTTGCCCACCAGGTTTTCCCCCATCAAGCGAATCTCCCCGCCCACGATCTTCCCCGGGCGAGGAACGAGTCCCATGATCGACAGCGCGGTCATGCTCTTGCCGCACCCCGACTCGCCGACGACGCCCAACGTTTCGCCCGGAAACAGCGCGAAACTGACGCCGTCCACCGCTTTCACGATGCCCCGCTCTGTGGGAAAGTGCGTCTTCAGGTCCCGGACCTCGAGCACCGGCTCGATCATCGGCTCACTCCCGAAGGCGCGGGTCCAGCGCGTCCCGCAGGCCCTCACCGAGCAAGTTGATCCCAAGCACTGTCACGAGAATGGCAAGGCCGGGAAACGTCGCCATCCACCACGCCTGAAAGATGTACTCTCTCCCCGAGGCCACCATCGAGCCCCAGGCGGGAGTCGGCGGCTGCACCCCCAGTCCGAGGAAGCTCAATGATGCTTCCATCAAAATGACCCACGCCACCCGCAGCGTCGCGACGACGACGACGGCGGACAAGACATTGGGCAAGATCTCCCGCCACATGATGTGGGCATCGCTCGCGCCGACGGCTCGTGCAGCCTCGACGTATTCCTGGTTTTTGGCGGCCAGCACTTCGCCCCGCACAACCCGGCAAGGGGTGACCCATTCCTTGTACACCAGGGCCAACACCATATTGACGAACCCGGGGCCCATCACGCCCATGAGACCGATGGCCAACACAAGGTAGGGAAATGAGAGCAAAATGTCTACGAGGCGCTGGATGGCCGCGTCCAGCCGACCGCCGTAGTACCCGGAAACGAGCCCCATGGCCACCCCGACGACGGTGGCGAATCCGATGACAACGCCCCCGACCGCCAGCGACGCCCGGGCTCCCCAAATGATCCGGCTGAGGATGTCGCGGCCCAACTGGTCCGTGCCCAGCGGGTGCTCCCATGTTCCGCCTTCCATCCACGCCGGCGGGCGAAAGCGGTTGAAAAAGTTTGCCTCCGTCGGATCGTGGGGCGCCAGCCACGGCGCCAAAACGCCCGCCCATACGACCGCCAGCACCACCACGGCGCCTGCCACCGCCGCCCGGTTTTTCCGGAAGCGGCGCCAGAAGTCGGAAATCGCCTCCCAAACCCGTTCTCCCGTCCACCGCCTGCGGAGCACCTCGGGGTTGACCGCGGGCGTGCTCGAAGTCACCGTCAACACCGCCCCCGCTCAAAACCGCACCCTGGGATTGAGAACCGTATACAACACGTCCGCCAAAAAGTTCATCGTCACGTACGTCATCGCATACACCAGCACCGCCGCCTGCACCACCGGGTAGTCCCGGTTGTAGATGGACTCGACCACCAATCGGCCAAGGCCTGGCCATGCGAAGACCGACTCCACGATCATGTTCCCGCCCAAAAGCACCCCGATGTTTAACGCGACGACGGTCACCGTAGGGCTCAACGCGTTCCTTAAGCCGTGGCGGAGCACGACTTCAGTGCCAGATAGCCCCTTGGCTCGGGCGAACGTGATGTAGTCCTGATGAATCACTTCCAGCATGCCCGACCGGGTAACCCGCATGGTGAGCGCCGCCATGGACGTGCCCAGGGTCAGCGCGGGCAGCGCCAAGTGCCTCAAAGAGGCCCGGAACGCCGCCCAATTGCCCGTCAACACCGAGTCGACCAAGTAGAGCCCGGTAACCGTTTCGGGCTCCATCCCCCAGGGTATCCGGCCCGAGATGGGCAAAATCCCCCACCGGACGCCAAAGAGCATGATCAAGACGAGGCCGAGCCAAAAGTCCGGCATGGACACCCCAAGCAGCGCTCCGACGGTGCCGACCTGATCGACAGCTGAGTGCCGGTGAACCGCCGCCAACACCCCCGCGGGCACCGCAATGATGAGGGAGATCAAGATCGCGGCGGCAGTCAGCTCGATGGTAGCCGGCATCCGGGAAAGCAACAGGTCCCGCACCGGCTGCCGCTGCACCAAGGACATGCCCAAGTCTCCCCGCACGATGCCCGCCAAGAAGTTCCAGTACTGGATGGGCAGCGGGAGGTCAAGGCCCAGCTCCTGGCGGTAACGCTCCAAGTCTTCCTCGGACACGCCGCTTTCGCCGGCGAACATCACCTCCACCGGATCCCCGGGAGTGAGGTGCATCAAGGCGAACACGATCAGCGTCACGCCCAAAACGACCGGAATCAACTGCAGGGCGCGGTTGAGGATCTGGGCGGCGTTCACAAGCCGTTCACCTCATCGGCGCGGGCCCCGAGGCCGGAGGCGGGTCGCCGCCCGCCCCCGGCGACCGCGGGGTCCACATGGAACACGTTCCCGCGCGGGTTTGCCGTCATTGCTTGACCGCGGTATGGAGGTTGATGCGGCTGTCCGGGATCGGGTCCCAGCCGCTCAGCGACTTGCGCTGGGCGTACAGTTCCTGAGTGATGTACTCAAACAGCATGGGGGCATCCTCATAGACCAGCTTCTGGGCGTAGCGGTACGCCTCGGCCCGGGCTTCGAGGCTCGTCGTGCTTTCGGCGAACTCAATGAGCGCGTCAACCGCCGGGTTGGAGTATCCGCCGAAGTTGCCCCGGTCGCCCGTGCGCAGCTTGGGGATGAAGATGCCAGTTGGGTCCATGGTGCTGTCGCCCCAGTCGGTCATGATCGCATCCAGCTCGCCCCGCCGCATCGCTTCCACCATGGTGTTGTAGTCGCCCCAGACCCGGATGTTGGCGGTCACACCGACCTGTGCCAGCATGAACGCGTACGCTTCCGCGACGTCCCGGCGCTTGTTTTCCACACTCAGCTCAAACTCGAAACCGTTTGGGTAGCCGGCCTCGGCCAGAAGCTGCCGGGCCCGCTCGGGATCGTAAGGGTAGGGCTCCAATTCGTCGTTGTACCCAAACGACAGCGGAGACAAAATAGTCGGCAAAGGCTGCCCGAGCCCCCCGAGCAACTGATCGATCACGAGGTCCACGTCGATGGCATAGTTCAGCGCCTGGCGCACCCGGACGTCGTCGAACGGCGGCCGCCGCACATTGAACTCCGTGAAGTAGCTGCGGGTCCCCATGACTGGCCGCAGCTCGAGATCCGGATGCCGCTCGATGTCGGCAATGGCGTGGACGGGAACGTTGGCCATGATGTCGATCTCGCCGGCCATCAGCGCGGCCAGCCGGGTAGCGTTCTCAGGAATGATGCGGAAAATCACCCGTTTCGCCGGGGCCGGGCCGCTGCGGCCCAGGTCGGGCGCGCCGCCGTAATAGTCGTCAAACCTTTCCAGCACCACATGGCTGCCCCGCACCCACTCGACGAACCGGAACGGACCGGTGCCGATGGGATGCTCCACCAATCCGTCTCCGACCGAAGCCGGAACGATCATATGGTGAACCAGATACGGCAAGAACACGGACCACGGCGCGGACAAGTACACCCGCACCGTGTAGTCGTCCACGGCCTCCGCGTGGGTCACCGGACCCAACAAGTCTTTCCGGGGCGACGTCTGACCGCCCATCGCGCCCTCTTTCACATACCGGTTTATGGAGAACGCGACGTCCCGAGCGGTCATTTCCGTCCCGTCGTGGAACTTGACCCCGCGGCGCAACCGGAACTCCCAAGTCGTCTCATCGATTTGCACGATGCTCTCCGCCAGCTCCGGAACAGGCTGCATGTCCGGCCCGCGCGTGACCAGACCGTCGTAGATGTTTCGCAGGACGGTTTCCGTTTCCCGGTGGCGGAAATTGTGCGGATCGAGATTTTGCAAATCGGCGGTGATTCCGACAACGATCGTATCGGCGTCCTGAGCATGTCCGGCCGCCGCAGCCACCGCGATCAGCAGGCTTGCGGCTATGATCCCCAGTCTCATCAAGTTCCCTCCTTGCCTGATGATATGGGGTCGCAAAACCGGTTCTCATCCCTCCTTTCAGACCCCTACGTTAACTGATAATAATTGTTCTCTTTTCCGCAAACCGGTTCCTCCTCGCCCGCCCCGGCGGGGAAGGAAGGCCGCGAGAAGGAGAAGAATTGTCGGGAACGACAATGAAGGGGTGATCCGTGTGCGCCGCTTCCTGACAATCCTCGCGATCCTAGCGGCCATCTTCCTTTTGCCGCTCTGGCTTTTCTCCAGCGGCGACCGGGGTCCCGCCGGTCCGCGGGTGGCGCTCATCGACATTGCCGGCGTCATCGCCGCCGACCCGCCCGGCAGCCTGGCAGCTGCTGGGGCAACCGCCGCAAGAGAAGTGGTCGAGCACCTGCGGGCAGCACAAGAGGACCCGCGGGTCGTCGCCGTCATCGTGCGCATCAACAGCGGCGGCGGCAGTCCCGCGGCGGCCCAGGAAATCTACCAGGCCATCCGCCGCACCAGCGCCCAGGGCAAGCCTGTGGTGGCATCCTTGGGCGACACGGCCGCCTCGGCAGCCTACTACGTGGCCGCCGCGGCCGACCGGATCGTGGCCAATCCGGGCACTGTGACGGGCTCCATCGGGGTCATCATGGAGGTATACGTCATCAACGACCTTCTGGAGCGGCTCGGGATCTCGCCGGAGGTCGTCACCAGCGGGCCGTACAAGGACATCGGAAGCCCTCTGCGGCCGGTGACCCCGGACGAGCGGGCCCTTTTGCAGCAACTTGTGGCCGATGTCTTGGACCAGTTCGTCGAGGATGTCGCCAGCGGCCGCCGCATGGACGCGGATGCGGTCCGAGCGCTGGCCGACGGGAGAATCTTCTCCGGCCGCCAGGCCCTGGAACTGGGGCTCGTCGACGAGCTGGGGGGCCTTGAGGACGCGGTAACCATCGCGGGTGAGCTGGCGGGACTCGATGAGCGGCCTGCGGTCGTCCCCTTCCGCCGCGAGCGGTCCTTGTACGAGCGGCTGCTGTCTTTGGCGGAGACCTTCGGCTCCCTGAGCACGTTGCGCAGCTGGACCCAAACCGGAGCGGCCCCGGGTGGCACTCTGCCGGTGCCGGCGTGGGGCTTCCGGCTCCGCTGAGGCCGGTCCGTCTACCGGCGGCACGCGTCCGGCGGGTGCCGAGGGCAATTCCCTGGCTCCCGCCGGCCCACATCGCGAGCTCTGGTCGCTTCAGTCTACGTCCTCGGATGGGGTAAGGTGGCGACGAGGACCTCTTCGCCCGCGTCCCCGCGGGCCACCTGCACAAATCCCGGCCGCGGCGGCAAGGCCGCGTATCCCCCGCGGGGCGTGTCTTCCCCGGCGTCGCTGGGCCGGCACACGATGGCCGACTGTCCCGCGAACTCCACGTCCAAAAGACGCCCGACCAACATCGGATTGATCCCGTACCGGGCGATTCCCCGCTGGCAGACGGCCGTCCAGATGCCGTTGAGCCAGTCTTCTTGCTGTTCCCGCGTCCAAGGCCCCGGATTGGCCGACGGCTGGACAAGGATGTCGACATTGAGACTGTCCATCCGCTCGATGACCGGCTGCTGGAACGCATCGAAGCAGATGGCCACGCCGAGCCGGCCCAGTTCCGTGTCCCAGGCAGCGAGCTCCTCGACCGGTGCTGGGACCAGGTCCAAGTTTTCGCTGCTTTCCATATCGATCAGAAACGCCTTGCGCTGCGCCCCTACGACTCGGCCGGCGGGGTCGAACAAGTACGAGACGTTGAAAACTTCCGATCCTTGCGGCTTGCCATCGGGATCCATGCGGGGCAACAGGGCGCTGCCCGCCACCACGTAAGCCCGGTGAACCCGGGCCGCTTCCGAGAAAACCCTCATGTAAGTCCCGGCCACGTCAGCGGCCCGGTACAGCGCCAAGGCTCGGGTCCATCCGACCCGGTGACGGAGCCGCTGGCCCATGACGCCTGCGAAATGCCGGCGCACGAGGCTGGCCACCGCTCCCCGGAGCGTCCGGGCGTCTCCAACCGCGCTTTCTTCCCCCGCGAAGATCAGACCAGAGGCGAAGTCTTCGGGAAAGGCCACCAACCGCGGCACGCCTTCGGGCATGCTGCGGGTCGCCTCGTTCATGAGCCGGGAAACCAGCGACGCGAATGAGCTTTCGGAAAGATAATCCTGCAGGCTGATCCGGGGCTGGACACACGCCACCGCAATGCGGTCCGCCTCCTTCGCCATCGGATCGCCCTCCTGGCCGCGCGGGCATCCAAGCCCGGCGCCGGCACCGATGTTCTTATCAACATTTTACCACAGCTGCGGGGCATCCGCGGTCGAGGCTCCGCCCGCGGGAACGGGACGGGGCCCGGTGCCGGCGCAGGCTCAGCAAGCGGGTCGGGGAGCATTGCCGGCACCGGGTGGTCATCAGAGCGGCGCCCCATCTGGAGGAACCGTTCCCTGTTCGGCGTCACACGTCCCACTCTTCACCCGGTTCAAGCACCCGGCATTGGGCACCGGCCTGCTCGGCGAGGCGAGCAAACGCCTGCGGATCCTGGCGGATGACCGGGAACGTGTTGTAATGCACGGGAATGACGTAGCGGGGTTTGAGGAGCTCGACCGCGTACGCCGCGTCCTCGGGGCCCATGGTGTAATTGTCGCCGATGGGCAGCACCGCCACGTCGATGCGGTGGCGACGGCCGATGAGCTCCATGTCGCCGAACAGCGCCGTGTCGCCGGCATGGTAGAGGTTTACACCGCCCGCGGACAGGATGTAGCCCGACGGGTTGCCCGCATAAACGGGCCCCGTCTCTCGTTGGATGGACGAGCTGTGCCACGCCGGCACCATCTTGACTCGGCCGAAGTCGAACTCGTAGCTGCCGCCGTGGTTCATTCCGTGAACCCGAGTCGCCCCGTTGGCCTGGCACCAATTGGCCAGCTCCACCGGCGCGACGATCAGCGCGCCGGTCCGCCGGGCGATGTCCAGCGCGTCGCCCAGGTGGTCCTCGTGGCCGTGCGTGAGCAAGATCGCGTCGGCTTCGATCTCCTCAGGCTTGACCGGGCAGTTGGGATTCCCGCTCAAAAACGGGTCGAACACGACCCGCTTGCCCCCTGCCTCAACCCACAACGCCGCGTGACCTAGATACCGGATGCGCATTCTTCAATCCCCTCCCTTGGTTTTTTCTACTGGGCCTCTTCCGTTAGGCCTCTTTCATGGCGCGAACGATGGCGTCGGCCATCTCCCTGGTTCCGGAGGCGGCCGCTTGTTGGCCCGGCGGTTTGAGATCAAAGGTGACGTGCGTTCCTTCCCGAACGACCCGGGCGACCGCCGCCTCCACCCGGCTCGCCGCAGCCTCTTCGCCCAAGTGCCGCAGCATCAGCGCGCCGGACAGGATGATGGCCGCCGGGTTGAGCCGATTCGTCCCCTTAAACTGGGGCGCCGACCCGTGCACCGGTTCAAACAAGGCGATCTCATCGCCCGCATTGACCCCAGGAGCCATGCCCAATCCTCCGATGAGCCCCGCGCACAGGTCCGACAAGATGTCGCCGTACAGGTTGGGCATGACCAAGACGTCGAACTCCTCGGGCCGCGTCACCAGCTGCATGCATGCCGCGTCCACCAGCACTTCGGAGTACTCAATCCGGCCCGCGTACGCCGCAGCCACCTGGCGGGCTTCCCGGAGAAACAGCCCGTCGGTGAACTTCATGATGTTGGCTTTGGTGATCGCGGTCACCCGCCGCCGGCGGTGCCGGACGGCGTATTCGAACGCGTACTCCACGACCCGGCGGCTCCCGTAAGCCGATATCGGCTTGAGCGCGATGGCCGCGTCCTGCCGGATCCGTTTCCCGGTCCACGCCCGGATTTGCTCAGCTTCAGCGGAGTCCGCCTCAAACTCCACCCCGGCGTACACATCCTCCGTGTTCTCCCGGACAATGACCAGGTCCACACCGGAAAACGGCGCGGGAACTCCGGGAAACGTCCTGCACGGTCGCACGCACGCATACAGATCCAACTCCTGGCGGAGCGCCACGTTGACGCTGCGGAATCCGCTGCCTACAGGTGTGGTGATGGGCCCCTTCAGCCCCACCCGGGTACGGCGCAGCGACTCAAGCACCTTATCCGGAAGAGGAACGCCGTACCGGGCTAAAGCCGCCTCGCCGGCTTCCTGGACATCCCAGTCGAACGTTATCCCGGTGGCTTCAAGAACCCGCACCGCGGCCTCCACCAGCTCCGGGCCAGTACCGTCGCCAGGGATGAGGGTCACCGTGTGTCGCATGTTCCGTCGCTCCTATCAAGCAAGACCCCGTGCTCTGTTCGGTTCACACCGGCAAATACAAACGGACCGCCGCGCTGAACGGCAAGGGCCGGTCCACCCCGGCAGCGCGGAAGTACGCGGACGGATCACACGTCTGTCCCCGCATCATCACCTCCAGCTCGTCGGCAGTCCACGGCACCATGCCCACCGCCCGGCCAAGCCCGCCCAACACCCGGGTCAACGACAACGAAACCCGCAACCGGGGCAGGCGCCGGTCTAGGGCCGCCGCCACCAAGTCGATCATGTCGGCGTAGGACAACACGTCGGGCCCCGCGGCAGCAAGGATCTGGTTGTCCAGATCGCCCGCGGCTGCCCGGACGCAGCCCGCCACCACGTCCCCGACAGCGATGGGCTGTACCGGGAATCGCCCGTCCTCCACCACCGGCGCGCGGCCTGTCCACCGCATCCAGCGGGCAAGGCGCGTGATCCTCCCGTCCCCGGGCCCGTAAATGAGGCCGCAGCGCAGGATGGTCCAGCGCAATCCCGACGCGGCCACAACCCGTTCGGCCTCCGCCTTGCTGCGCAAGTAGGGGCTATCGAACGCCGCGGCGGTTCCCAGGCAGCTGATCAGCACGATCCGCTTCACACCCGCCCACCGGGCTGCCGTGGCCAGCCGAGCGGTACCCTCGACGTGGACCGCCTCGTACGTCTCCCCACGTCTGGGCCGCTCGCGCCGCAATGCCGCCGCATGGATGACCGCATCGGCTCCCGCCAAAGCCTCCGCCAACCGGTCAAGCGGAAACCGCAAGTCGGCCTCGACTACTTGAGCGTTCGCCGCCGGAAACCGGAGGCGCCTGGCGGTACCGGGGCGGACGACGCCCACGACCCGGCTGCCCGCCGCAAGCAGGCCGTCCGCCAGATGGCGCCCGAGAAAGCCGGCCGCGCCGGTGATTACGACGGCCGTCAATCCTTCCCGTCACCCCGTCGAACGAGATGTTCTGATCCTCGGGCACGATGGCCGACAGCGGTTCGGGGCTTTCCGGGTCCCGGTTTGGGCACTATCGGTCGTCCTCCCGGTGATGACGACGTCGGCCCCTTGCCGCCGTGCCTCCACGATGGGTTGGGCCCCCAGGTAGGCGTAGCTTGCTTCATACCCGCCACCTCACCCCGTGCCCCATCGTCGCCGCTGCGCCGGCGACCCCCGTTGCGGCGTCAGGAAGCGCCGAAAGGCGGCTTGCCAAAAAGCCCTGGCTGCGTTAACGTACTCTCTGGGGTGTTCCGCCCCGGGCTCCACCGGCTTGCCCAGGGGAGATGCGGCCAGGTGACTTCTTTCCCACTCATCCGTGAATTCCTTCTCCGCCATCGCTGGCGGTACGTCGCTGGGCTGGCGAGTCTGCTGGCGGTCAATGCCCTGCAGCTTTTCACCCCGCAAGTCGTCCGACGGTTCGTTGACCAGCTGCCCACCGGCCAGCTCAGCCAAGCGGCAATTTGGGCTTACGGCGGGGCCATCGTCGGCTTGGCCGTCCTCATCGCGCTCGGACGGTACTTCTGGCGCATTTATGTGATGGGCACCGCCCGGCTGCTCGAGTACAGCCTTCGCAACAACCTGTACGCCCATCTCCAGACGCTCTCGCCCCGCTACTTCCAGCAGCACAAGACAGGGGATCTGATGGCCCACGCCACCAACGACATCCACGCCGTCCGCATGGCCATGGGGCCGGGCATCGTGATGGCTACCGACGCGGTGTTCATGACCGTTGCCATCTTGACGATTCTTTTGCGCACGACCGATCCCCGGCTCACGGCCTTGGCCCTTTTGCCGCTGCCGGTCCTTGCCCTTACGGTTGCCTTTTTCGGGCGCCTGATCAACCGCCGGTTTCGCCGGGTGCAGGAGGCGTTCGCGGGCCTGACCGATTTCGTTCAGGAGAACCTCTCCGGCATCCGGGTGGTCAAGGCCTTTGCCCGGGAAGAGTCGGAGATCGAGCGCTTTCGAAAGGTAAGTCAAACCCACGTGGACATGAACATGCGCCTGGTGCGGGTTTGGGGCATGTTCCACCCGCTTGTGCAGCTCCTTTCGGCCTTGAGCGTTCTCATCGTCGTCGCCTACGGTGGAACCCTGGTGATATACGGCCGGATCAGCCTGGGCGACTTCATCGCCTTCAACATGTACCTCACCATGCTCACCTGGCCCATGATGGCCGTCGGGTGGGTCATCAACATGCTGCAGCGGGGCCGGGCGTCGGTCGATCGGCTGCGGACCATTTTCAACGAACAACCGGAGATCGCAGACGCCCCCGACGCGGTGCCGGTCCGGGAGCTCGAAGGCCGGATCGAGTTCCGGGGCCTCACCTTCACCTATCCGGAATCCACGGCTCCGGCCCTCCAAGACATCGACTTGGTGGTCGAGCCCGGCCAGACGCTGGGCATCGTGGGCCGCACCGGCAGCGGCAAGACGACCTTGGCCAATTTGCTGTTGCGGGTGTTCGACCCGCCTCCGGGCACAGTGTTCATCGACGGGCACGACATACGCCGGATCCCGTTGGCAACGCTCCGGGAGCAGATCGGTTACGTCCCCCAGGACAACTTTTTGTTCTCCACAAGCCTTGCCCGCAACATCGGCTTCGCCGGGGAATTCCCGCCCGAAGCGGTGGAGCGGGCGGCCCGGCAGGCCAAGCTGCACGACGACGTCTTGTCATTGCCCCGCGGGTATGAAACGATCGTCGGCGAGCGGGGCGTAACCTTGTCCGGCGGCCAGAAGCAGCGGACCGCGATCGCCCGGGCATTGATCAAGCAGCCCCGGATACTCGTGTTCGACGATTGCCTGTCCGCAGTGGACACGCAAACCGAGGACGCAATCTTGAAGGAACTGCGCCAGGCCATGCGGCACAGGACAAGCATCGTCATCGCTCACCGCATTTCGACAGTCCAGGATGCCGACCAAATTATCGTGCTCGACGGCGGGCGCATCGCGGAGCGGGGAACCCACGAGGAACTGTTGGCCCGGGACGGGCTGTACGCGGACATGTACCGCCGGCAGCAACTGGAAGAGGAATTGGAGCGGGCCGGCTGAACCGCGGCCGCCCGCGGAAGGTGGAAACCGGTGCGAAACTTCGTTTCCGAGGAGACTCTGGGCAAGGCGTACGATAGCCGCCTCATGCGGCGGCTTTTGCGCTACGCCCGCCCTCATGCGGGCTTGATCGCGCTTGCGGTCTTGCTTCTGTTGTTCATCACCACCGCGGACCTGGCCCGGCCGTATATCGTCCGGATCGCCATCGACGAGCATCTTTTGGCTTTCGAGCGGCCGTTCGCGGCGTTCGCTCCCGGCCGCGAGCCGGTCCCTGGCGTTTCCTGGAACGGATGGATACTAGTGCGGGAAGACCGGGTTCCGCCGGGAATCCAAGCGGAGCGGCGCTTCCAGATGGTGGTGACCGACGATGCCGGGCCGGGCCGGTACTACCTCATGGAAGGCACCATCAACCAGCGGTCCGAGACGCACCGGGTGGTGGCCGACGGTGCCGGCTATGCGGTAGAGGCCGGCGGCCGGCGGTTTCCGGCCTTCCCCCTCGATGAGGCGGACATCCGCGCCTTGCGGGCCGACGACTTGTCCGCCATGGGCCGGCTGGCGTGGCTATTTCTCGGGCTCATTGTCTTGGCGGCCGGGTTGAGCTACGCGCAAGTGTACATCTTGCATTACACCGGCCAGCGCATCGTCTTCCAAATCCGGGAGGACGTCTTCAACCACCTGCAACGGATGCCGGTCCGGTTTTTCGATCAGAACCCGGTGGGCCGGCTGGTGACCCGGGCCACCAACGACATCGACACACTCAATGAAATGTTCACCAGCGTCCTGGTGAATCTCTTTAAGGACGTGTTCTTGCTGGCCGGCATCCTCATCGTGATGTTCCGCATCCACTGGCAGCTCGCGCTGGTTAGCCTAACGGTCATGCCGGCGGTCGCGGCCGTAACCGTGGCGTTCCGCATCCGGGCCCGGGACGCCTACCGGCAAGTCCGTTTGAAGCTGGCCCGGATCAACGCGACGCTGGCTGAGAACATTTCGGGAATGCGGATCATTCAACTGTTCAACCAGCAGGACCGCATGTTCCGGGAGTTCGACGCCGTCAACCGGGACCACTACCGGTCGATGATGCAGGAAGTGCGGGTATTCGCCCTGTTCCGGCCGGCGGTGGAATTCTTGTCGTCGCTGGCGCTCGCCATCATCATCTGGTACGGCGGCGGCCGGGTGGTGCAAAATACGCTGGACTTCGGCGTTCTCTACCTGTTCATCCAGTACATGCAGACGTTTTTCCAACCTATCAACGATTTGACCGAAAAGTACAACATCATGCAGTCCGCCATGGCGTCCGCGGAGCGCATCTTTCTCATTCTGGACACGCCCCCCGAAGACGATCCGGCCGAACCCGTCCATCTGCCGTCGGTACGGGGCGAGATCGAGTTTGACGGGGTCTGGTTTGCCTACAACGGGGAAGATTGGGTGCTCCGAGACGTCAGTTTTCACGTCGAGCCCGGCCAGTCGGTGGCCCTGGTAGGCGCCACCGGCGCGGGGAAGACGTCGATCATCAATTTGCTCACCCGGTTTTACGACGTCCAACGGGGGGTCATCCGGATCGACGGCATTGACATCCGCCGCCTCCGCCGGCAACAGCTGCGCCGGCATATCGCCGTCGTCTTGCAGGATGTGTTCCTGTTTACCGGCGATATCGAAAGCAACGTTACACTGCACAACCCGGACATCCCGGCAGGGCAAGTCCGGGAGGCGGCCCGGATCGTGCATGCGGATCCGTTCGTCAGCCGCCTGCCCCAAGGTTACAAGACGGCGGTCCGCGAGCGGGGCGCGGGCTTGTCGGCGGGCCAGCGGCAGCTCATCCAGCTCGCCCGGGCGCTCGCTTACGACCCGGCCATCCTCGTTCTCGACGAAGCAACGGCCAACATCGACACCGAGACGGAGCATCTCATTCAAGATGCGCTGAAGCGGGTCATGCGGGGCCGGACGACGGTGATCATCGCCCACCGGCTCTCCACCGTTCAGCACTGCGACAAGATCATTGTGCTGCACAAAGGGCGGATCCGGGAATCCGGCACTCACCGGGAGCTTTTGGAAGCCCGCGGCTTGTACTACCGGCTGTACCAGCTGCAGTACAAAGACCAGAACGTATCCGGATCGGTCAGCGAAGCTGCTCGAGGCTCCGTTCCAGCGCCTCCCATGCCAGAAGGGCGCATTTGACCCGGACGGGGAACTTGGCCACGCCAGAAAGCGCCACCAGATCCCCTAGAGCCTCGCCCGCCTGCTCATCGCCCCGCATCATCTCCTTGAAGCGGCCGAGCATCGTCTCAGCTTCGGCCAAGGACTTGCCTTCCAGCTGCTGCGCCATCATGGAGGCCGACGACTGGCTGATGGAGCAGCCGCGTCCCTCAAAGCGAGCCTTGCGGATCGTGCCGCCCTCGACCAAAAGCTTGAGGGAGATCTCGTCGCCGCACACCGGGTTGTGCAAATCAACCGCAACCGTCGGGTCCGGCAGGTCGCCCTTATTGCGGGGACGGCGGTAATGATCCATGATCACGTCCCGGTACAGCTCGTTGAGCTTGACCGGGTGGCTATGCTCCAACGACATGGCCAAAAAACTCCTTTGCCGTCTTTAAGCCCGCCACCAGCCGGTCCACGTCCTCTTCGGTGTTGTACACCCAGAAACTGGCCCGGGCGGCGGCCGGCACCCCCAACCAATCCATGACCGGCTGCGCGCAATGGTGCCCGGCCCGGATGGCGATACCTTCTTGATCGAGCACCGTGGCCAAGTCGTGGGGATGGATGCCGTCGACGTTGAACGTCACAAGCCCCGCCCGCTCCCGCGGCCCGTACACCGTCACCCCGGGCAAAGCCCCCAGCCGCTCAAGGGCATACTGCGCCAGTCGCTGCTCGTGGGCGCGGATGTTATCCATCCCAAGAGCGCTCAAGTAGTCCACCGCGGCGCCCAGACCGATAGCCTCAGCGATGGGCGGCGTGCCCGCCTCGAACTTGTACGGGAGCTCGTTCCACTCCGCACCGTCAAGCCGCACCGAGCTGATCATGTCGCCGCCGCCGAGGAACGGTTCCATCGACTCCAGTACCTCACGCCGCCCGTACAGGACGCCAATGCCCGTCGGTCCCCCCATCTTATGGCCGGAGAACGCCAGGAAATCGCAGTCCAAGGCCTGGACGTCCACGGGCATGTGGGGGACGCTCTGCGCGCCATCCACCAGCACCAACGCCCCCCGCCGCCGGGCCGCGGCGACTATTGACTCCACAGGCACCAGCGTGCCAAGGGTGTTGGACGCCTGGGTCACCGCCACAAGGCGGGTCTTTTCTCCGATCACCTCATCGATCCGGTCCGCCCGGATTTCCCCGTCGGGCGCAAGCTCAAAAAACCGCAAGCGCGCGCCTACGGCCCGGGCCGCGAGTTGCCACGGAACCAGATTGGAGTGGTGCTCAATAGGCGTCAGGGCAATCTCGTCGCCCGGGCGCAGGTTGTTCCGTGCCCAACTGTAGGCCACCAGGTTGATGGCCTCGGTCGCGTTTTTCGTGAACACGATCGTCTCGGGACCGGGCGCATGGATAAAGCGCGCCACTTTCCGGCGCGCTTCTTCGTAGCTTTCTGTCGCCCGCTCGCCCAAGGCGTGGATGGCCCGGTGCACGTTGGCGTTGTACTCCTCGTAAAACCGCCGCACCGCCTCGATGACCGGCCGGGGCTTTTGGGCCGTGGCTGCGCTGTCGAGGTACACCAGCGGCCGGCCGTTCATCGCCTGTTCAAAGATGGGAAAGTCGCGCCGGATCGCGCGCGCGTCGATCATGATGCCATCTTCCGTTCCACCATGGCCGCGATGCGCTCCTTTACCGCCGGCACGGGGACGTGATCGATGATCGGATAGAAGAACCCGTCCACGATGAGCCGCTTCGCCTGCTCCTTCGCCAGCCCCCGGCTCTGCAGGTAGAACAGGTGGTCCGGCTCCATCTTGCCGATGGTGGCCGCGTGGCCGGCCCCTTGCACTTCGTCCTCAACCACGTGCAACTGGGGGATGCTGTACGCCCGGGCCTCGGGATTCAACACCAAGGTGTTGCCCCGCTGGAAACCGGTGCTCTCCTTCGCGTCGTGCTGGATGAGGGTGTAGGGCCCGTATACGGCCCGCCCGTGATCCCGCACGACCCCTCGCACCAAGATGTCGCTGGCGGTTTCCCGGCCGGTGTGGATCATGCGCACCTCTAGATCGAGGTGCTGGCGCCCACCGGCGAAAAACACTCCAAGGCCCCGCACTTCAGAGCCGCGCCCGTCCAGGCGGCTGTCCATCTCATTGACCGACAGCCCCGCCCCAAACTCGGCCGCGACCCAGTCGACATGGGCCCGGGCCTCGGGAACGACGCGCCGGACGACTAAGCTTTGCGCGTCCTCCGCCAGGCTTTGGATGTTGGCGCACGTCACCCGCGCGCCTTCGCCCGCGAAGACGTCGACAACCCCAAACCGGCCCACACGGCCAGCACCGGGTTCGCTCGCCGCTGTCTCCACCAGAGTCAACTGGCTTCCGGCTTCGGCCACCACCAGAGAGTAGTCATATACTGCTGTGCCGGGCTCGTCAATCCAAAGCACGTACTCCAACGGGACGGACACCTTCACGCCTTTGGGAACATAGATGAACAGCCCGCCCGTCGCCATCGCGCCGCTGAGCGCGCTGACCTTGTTGTCCAAGTCTTCGCCGCGGCGCAAGAAGTACTGCTCGACGAGTTCCGGGTGCTCCCGGACCGCGACGTCCAGCCCGGTCAAGATGACGCCGTCCGGAAGCCCCGCCGGCCGCTGGCGAAACACGGTGCTGCCATTGTGCGCGACAACGAGCGCTCTTCCCGACGGATCGCCCGCCAAACGCTTGATCCCGCCGGGCAAATCCTCCCATCCTTCCACCGGCACTTGCCGCACCGCCGGTGCAAACTCCTCGAATTGGGATTCCTTGAGCCGGGTGCGCTCGTACTTGGGCACCGGCAACTGCTGGTACCGGTCCCATGCGGCCAGCCGTCGCTGTTGCAGCCAGCCGGGCTCCCCATCGCGCACGGACCGCTCCGAGATCCATTCCCGGCCAAGCTTGGTCTGGGTCGTCATCAGCGTGTCCTCCTTGAACCGCGGCGGGACTCACGCGCTGATCTCGCTCTTGAGCCAGTCGTAACCCTTTTCCTCCAGCTCCTCGGCCAGCTCCCGCCCGCCGGAGCGGACGATGCGCCCGTCCAGCATGATGTGCACGTAGTCCGGCTCCAGGTACCGAAGAATCCGCTGGTAGTGGGTGATGACGAGGACGCCCAGCTCATCGCTGCGCTGGCGGTTGACGCCTTCGGCCACGATTTTGAGGGCGTCGATGTCAAGCCCGGAGTCGGTTTCGTCCATGACGGCGATTCGGGGTTTCAGCAGCGCCATTTGCAAAATCTCGTGGCGCTTCTTCTCGCCGCCCGAAAAGCCCTCGTTGAGATAGCGGCTGGCGAACGATTCGTCGATCTGGAGCTCCTCCATGTGCTTTTTGAGCAGCTTGTGGAACTCCAGAACCGAGATCTCTTCCCCCTCGCCGCCGTGAATCGCGTTGTACGCGGTGCGCAGGAAGTTGGCTACCGTCACGCCGGGGATCTCAACCGGATACTGGAAGGCAAGGAACAAGCCTCGCCGGGCCCGCTCATCGGGCTCCATTTCCAGGACGTCCTCGCCGTCCATCAGGATCTCCCCGTCCTCCACCACATAGCGGGGATGGCCCATCAGGGTGTAGGCCAGGGTGCTCTTGCCCGAACCGTTGGGGCCCATGATCGCATGAACCTCTCCCCCGCGCACCGTGAGGGAGAGGCCGCGAATGATCTCCTTGCCCTCGATGCTGACGTGCAAGTCCCGGATTTCAAGGGTAGGCCGCGCCATCCGCCGTCTGCTCCTTTCCATCGAGAAGCGGCCTTGTGGGAAAGGCCGCTTCGAACCTGTTACCATTGTGCCCAAGCGGCGTACCACTGTCAAGGGTACCCGTTCTAGGGAAAGGAAACCGGCGGCGCCGAGCGAATCCATCTGAGATTGCGCTCCGGCAGGCGAGAAGCGCCACCGCTGCAATTTTCAGTAGGAGTGACATCGTTCGTGCGCAGGCAACGTTCCCGGGAGCTGTTTCAGCGGGCGGTTCAGCATATTCCCGGCGGGGTCAACAGCCCGTCCCGCTCGTATGACGCGGTCGGAATCGACCACCCGGTTTTCATGCGCCGTGGTCAAGGAGCATACCTTTGGGACGCGGACGGCAACCGCTACCTCGACTACGTGGCCGCATACGGCGCCTTGATCCTCGGCCACGCCCACCCCGCGGTGCTGGAGGCGCTCACAAAGGTGGCGGAACGGGGAACCGTCCTGGGTACCCCCCACGAACTCGAAGTAACCTTTGCGGAGCATCTGAAGTCCGCCATCCCGTCGTTGGAGAAGGTGCGGTTCGTCAACTCGGGCACCGAGGCGGTGATGACGGCCATCCGCCTCGCCCGGGGAGCGACGGGCCGGGCGAAGCTCGTGAAGTTTGCCGGCTGCTATCACGGCCACTCGGACCCGGTACTGCTCGATGCGGGGTCCGGAGCGTCGACGCTGGGCATCTCCGACAGCGCCGGCATTCCCGACGGCGTAGCCGCTGACGTCCTGACCATCCCGTACAACGACGCCGGAGCTGTCCGGCAAGTCATGGATCAGTGGGGGGAACAGGTGGCGGCGATTCTGGTCGAACCTCTGGTCGGCAACTTCGGCATCGTGCCTCCGGAACCCGGCTTTCTTGAGGCCATCCACGAGACCGCCTCGGGGGCCGGGGCCCTCGTCATCTACGATGAGGTGATCACCGCGTTCCGGTTCCACCCCGGGGCGATCCAGGATGTTCTGGGCTTCCGGCCGGACATCACGGTCCTGGGCAAGATCATCGGCGGAGGATTGCCCATCGGCGCCTACGGCGGGCCCGCGGCCATCATGGACCACATCACGCCGCTTGGTCCGGTGTACCAGGACGGCACCTTCTGCGGAAACCCGCTGTCTTTGGCGGCGGGCCTCGCAGCCTTGCAGGTGCTGCGGGAACCCGGATTTCACCAGCGGCTGGACCGCATGGGCGCCGCGCTCGAACACGGCCTGCGGGAGGCCGCGGCCCGCCAGGGCGTCGCTGTCCAAGTGAACCGCTACGGCGGCGCCTTGTCGGTACATTTCACCGATGAGCCGGTGCGGGATTTCGCGACGGCTTCAAAGAGCGACGCGGCCGCGTTTGCCCGCTTCTTCCGGCAAATGCTGGCCCAAGGCATCCATTTGGCTCCGTCCATCTACGAAGCCTGGTTCGTCACCGGGGCTCACACCGACGACGACATCGAATACACCCTCAACGCTGCCGAGCGGGCGTTCGCCGCGGCGGCCCGGGGCGAGCGGGGCTAGCCGGCAAGCCCGTCAAAATATCGGCTAAGGCCCCGGTAGATGGCCTCCGCCGCCCGGTAGCGGTACGCCGGGTCGGCCAGCAACGCCTCGTCGGTCCGGTGCGACAAAAACCCGAGCTCGAGCAAGACTGCGGGCATCGACGCGTTGCGGACGACGTAGAACGCCCGCCGGATAACCCCGACGTTGCGCGCGCCGAGGTGCTCGACGAGCTCGCCCTGCATCGCCTCAGCGAGGGCCCGGCTGTTGGGATTGTGATAGTAGGTGGTGACGCCTCGGATGGCCGGGTTTGCGTTCCAATCGTTGTGGACGCTCACGAAGGCGTCGGCCCCCGCCTGGTTCGCGATGCGCACCCGTTCCGCGAGCGACACGTACACGTCGCTGGTTCGGGTGAGGACGACCCGGGCGCCCGCCCGCTCAAGGAGCGCTTTGGCGTCCAAGGCGATGAACAACGTGTTGTACTTTTCCCATGTGTCCCCGCTCGCGCCTGGGGCGCCGGGGTCAGTGCCGCCATGACCCGGATCAAGGACGATCAGCCGGCCGGCGAGTCCGGAACCGGCCCAAGGCGGGGATGACGGCCGGGTGCCAAGCCCGGGAGCGGGCGCTTCTGGCGCCGACGGATCGCGGAACCCCTGCTCGGACCCCGCGGGGGGACCCGGCAGCCCCTCTCCCGCTCCACTGGGATGCCCGCCTGAGAGGAAGACGAGCAAAAGCAAGATCAAGCTGGCGATGACGTTGGATTGCAGCTGGAACGCGGAAGTGCGGACGCGGCGCAACGCTTCATCCCCCGTTTCTTGCTGCGACGAGTGAGTGCGACGATTTGCTGGCCAGCGTTGCCATCCGTGGGACCGTATCGCGTTCTTGCGCTCGATTTCTCCTCTTGGCCCCCGCTTCCTCCCCTGATCCCGCAGCGAACGGTTTCCAGCCTTGGCGAGCCGTACCGGTACATCACGCGCCTGCCAGACTCTGAGGCGTGCGCCCTTTTGCGGTTACGGGCCGGAAGTCCCGAGTCGCCCGGAAGCCCGGTGGATGCGGCGCCGGACCGTCAGCCCGTCAAGCACATCCTCGCGCACGCGCACACCGATTCCCGGACCGTCGGGGATCGCCACATGCCCGTCCGAATCCAGGACCAGAGCCGGCTCGACGATGTCCTCGAGGAGGTATTCGCCCGGCGGAGACAGGTCGCCGGGTAAGCTGAATCCCTCCAAGGACGCGAGGGCCAGATTGTGTGCGCGGCCCACTCCCGACTCCAGCAGCCCGCCGCACCATACCGCAATCCCCGCTTCCCGGCACAGCCGGTGAACAGCCAGCGCGGCCGACAACCCCCCCAGCCTGCCCGGTTTCACATTGAACGTCCGGGCGCTTCCTAGTGCGAGAGCGTCCCGGACTTGCTGGGGCGTAGAGATGCCCTCGTCGAGGCAGACCGGTGTCGCCAGGCGCGCTTGCAGGCGCGCATGGTCGACCAGATGGTCCCAGGGAAACGGCTGCTCGATCATATCCAGGTTCAGTTCGTCCAGCCGCAACAATACGTCCGCCTCCGACGGCCGGTACGCCCCGTTGGCATCGGCCGCGAGCGGCGCCCCAGCGAAGGCTCTCCGGATCTCCCGCAGCGGGGTCAGGTCCCAGCCGGGCTTGATCTTGATCTTCACCCGGCGGTAGCCTTGCGCTAGCTTCCGTTCGACGGCCCGAACGAGCTCGCGGGTGTCCGGGATCAGGCCGACGACGGCCCCGGCCGGCACCCGGTGCGCAGAACCTCCCAGGCATTCCGAAAGCGGGCGACCTTCTCCCTTGGCCCACAAGTCCCACAGGGCGCCTTCCAGCGCCGCCTTGGCCATCGCGTGCCCGCGAACGGAAGCAGCGATGCGCACTGCGTCGCTGGGGCCTGCAAGGGGCTCCGAAAGCAAGCGGGGAACAAGCACGTCGTTCAGGACGTGCCAGGCGGTTTGGACGGTCTCTTCGTTGTACGCCGGGTAAGCGAGCACGGGAGCTTCCCCGTATCCGACCACGCCGCCGCCGTGGGCCTCGACGATGACGACGTCCCGCTGTCGCTCGACGCCCAGGGCAGTGACGAACGGCTGGCGCAGCGGCAAGCGGACGTGGCGGACGACGATGCGCTCCGCCTGCAAGGTCCGTCCCCCCTTCCCTACAACATTAGGAGCTTGCTGGAACGCCTGTCAATCGCCGAGGCCCTGGGCCGGCGGCAGGGATGAACCGGTTTCATCTCGAAGCCTCGTGCTCAAGACGCCGGCACCAGGCGTTGAACCATCGGCGCTGCGACCGGCCCGAGGCCGGCGGGCGACGCCGGAGGTGGTCTTTTGTCCCTGGGTCAGGAGCTGATAGCAAGTCGGGTCGAGGCGTTCCGGCAAATGCTCGCCGACCGCGGCCAGCGCGCAACGTCTCAGAGGCTGGAAATCTACAGGTACTTGCTGGAAACTCAACTGCACCCGACGGCGGAGGAAATCTACCGGGCTTTGCGGGAGCGTTTCCCGGCGATGAGCCTGGCCACTGTCTACAAGACGCTGGAACTTTTGGGCGACTTGGGCCTGGTGGTAGCCGTGGGCCCGCCGGACGGCCCCAGCCGCTACGACGGCAACCCGGAGCCCCACATCAACGTGACGTGCCTCGGTTGCGGCGCGATCATCGACCTCGAAGACGAACAAGTGGCCGGGTGGAAGGAAGCGGTGGCCAAACGGTCGGGGTACACCATCGTGGCCAGCCGGCACGACTTCCTCGGATTTTGCCCGGCCTGCCGCAAATAGCCATCGTGAAGCCGTCGGCCCGTCCGGAACGCAACCCGGCCGGGTTTCTTTATGGATACTAATTCTCTACATAGATTTTATATCTCACGAGAGGAATTATCTCCCGTGCGGTGAATCTCTCCAACGGCGGTCCGTACCGCATGAAATTCTCTTGGGGAGGGTTGACCGTGTACTTGCGCATTGACCGGTTGCAGATGGAGTTGCCTGCGGCCAAGGAGGCGGATCCCAATGCGGCCGCGGCCGTTCAAGAGTTGCTTGGAGGCCGCTTTGGGGAAATGTCGACGTTGATGAACTACACCTACCAGTCTTTCAACTTCCGGGGCCGGGACAAGCTGCGCCCGTACTACGACCTGATCGCCAACATCGCTACGGAAGAGCTGGGGCACGTCGAGCTTGTGGCAGCCACCATTAATCAGCTGCTGTCAGGCTCCACCAAGCCGGGCATGCCCGACGAAGCGCCTATGGCCAGCGCAGTGAATGTGCGCAACACCCACCACTTCATCGTCACCGGTCAAGCGTCCCTGGCGGGCAACTCCATGGGCGGTCACTGGAACGGCGACTACATCTTCTCCAGCGGCAATCTCATTCTCGATCTGTTGCACAACTTTTTCTTGGAAAACGGTGCCCGCCTGCACAAGATCCGGGTGTATGAAATGACCAGCAACCCGGTGGCCCGGGCCATGGTCGGATATTTGCTTGTGCGGGGCGGAGTCCATGCGACTGCCTACGCCAAGGCGCTTGAAACCTTGACCGGGGTCAATATGACAAAGTTGCTGCCCATCCCCAAGATCGAAAACTCCAAGTTTCCCGAAGCCCGCAAGTTCGAGGAGATGGGCATCCACCGGAAGCTGTACCGGTTCAGCCCCGATGATTACAAGGAAATTGCCCGCATCTGGCACGGGCCGAGCCCCTCAGGCGACGGGGAGCTGGAGGTCGTCGACGGTCCGCCGGAAGGGGGACCAGTGCCCGACCTGCCGCCGGTTCCGGAGACGTTTGCTCCCGCATTGGCGCCGGAAGAACTGGCGGAAATCGCAGAGAAGCTCCGCAAGCTCGCCTAACGGCGCCGTCAAGATAGCACATCTTGCCGAAAAGGGGGGCGGCCAGCGCCGCCGCCCCCCTTTGGCGGCCAGTCCCCGGGCCGCCCCCTTGTGCCCTCAGGGGCTTCGTCTTGCACATCCGCGGGCAAACCGCTTGCGGTGCGCTTGAGCCATGCGCTCGCGATGCGCCGGTGGGCCCGGCCGAACGCCAGCGCGGCCAGGTCCCGCGGAGCGGCCCAGACAGCCTCAGTTCCGCCTTCAACTTTTTCGCTGGCTTCCCCGCCCGCGAACCAGTCGTATTCGTACACCCGCAGGTGCCACTTGAGGTGGGTGAACGTGTGACTCAAGGTCATCATTAGGCGGCCCTCTCGGACCTCGACACCGAAGCGGTCCCGCAAATGCTGCACGAGCGCCCGCCCGCCGTCCTCCTCAGGAGCCGTTTCCGTCCACGGGAATTCCCACAGGCCGCCCAGCAGCCCCCGCTGCGGCCGCCGGGCGACCAGCACCGACTCGCCGCGGCAAACGACTGCGACGGCCCCGCAAACCGGGCGGGGCCGGGGGCGGGCCGGCCGATTGGGCAACTGCGCTGCTTGCCCGCGGCGAAACGCCTCGCAATCGGCTTGCCAGGGACAACGGGAGCATCCGGGGTTGCGGGGCGTGCACACCAGCGCCCCCAGTTCCATCAGCGCCTCCGTGAACAGCCCGGCTTTGCCGGGAGGAATCATGGCCTCCACGTGCCGTTCGATGCGGCGCCGCACGGCCGGCTCGGTGACGTCCCCGGAGATGGCCAGTAGCCGGGCCATGACCCGAGCCACGTTGCCGTCGACCGCCGGGCATGGCCGGTTGAAAGCGATGCTGGCCACCGCGGCCGCCGTGTACCGGCCGATGCCGGGAAGCTGCGCCAACTCGTCCGGGTTGTCGGGGAATCGGCCGCCGTAGCGGGTCACGATCTCGCGGGCTGCGGCGTGCAAATGGCGGGCACGCGAATAGTACCCCAACCCTTCCCACGCCTTGAGGACCTGAGCCTCGTCCGCGGCCGCGAGAGACTGGACCGTGGGAAACATCTCGAGAAACTGCACAAAACGCCGCGAGACGGTTTCCGCCCGCGTCTGCTGGAGCATGACTTCCGATACCCATACCCGGTACGGGTCACGGTGCACCCGCCACGGCAAGGGGCGCCGGTGGGCCGCAAACCATTCCAAAAGCCGCCGGGCCAGCTCCTGCCCGGGAACCGTTTCATCCTCCATCGGGTTGTTTGTTCGGCCAGGCGCCCAGGCGGCGCCAAAGGGGCAACGGGGAATTCGCGTTGCCGTCGGCCTTGCTTTCCGGGGCGCTTGCTGCGCGGAACTCGTCGTACTCCAAAAGCACCCGATCCGGATCCAGGTTGAGGTATCGCGCGTAAATCCGGATGAACCCGCGCGCGTACACCTCGGCTGGGCAACGCTCGAATTCGCCGGCCTCCAAGGCCTCCAAGTACCGGCGCGCGATTCTGGTTACCCGGTGCACCTCGTCCAGATCCACACCCATGGCGGACCGGGCCTTTCGCAACCGGACCGCGGTGGGATGATCGATGCCGTTGCCCATCGGCCACCCCTCCCGTTACACCGCGTTCGGCCCCCGCCCCGGATTATCGACATTCTCGGACGCCCGGCCGACATCCTCCTCCGAGAAGCGAAGAATTTCTTGCAACTTGTCACAAACCCAAAATATTGTACCCGGCGTCAACGTGAATCACTTCGCCGGTAATGCCGCTTCCCAGCGGGCTGCAGAGGAATAGCGCCGTACCGGCCAGTTCCCGCATGTCGACCCGGCGGCGCAGCGGCGCCTTTTCCTCGTGATGCTTGAGCATTCCCATGAAGCCCGGAATGCCCCGGGCCGCCAGGGTCTTCATCGGGCCCGCGGAGATCGCGTTGACCCGGATGTTGTCGGGGCCCAGATCGTTGGCCAAGTAGCGGACAGCCGCTTCGAGGGCTGCTTTGGCCACCCCCATGACGTTATACCCGGCGACGACCTTCTCGGCGCCGTAGTACGTCATCGTGACGATGCTGCCCCCGCCGGCCTCCTTCATCCACGGCCGGGCGGCCCGGGCCAACGCAGCCAGCGAGTACGCGCTGATCTCCTGGGAGATCCGATACCCTTCCCGAGAAGTATCTACGAAATCCCGCGACAGGTCCTCCCTGGGCGCAAAGGCGACCGCGTGGACCAAAAAGTCGAGCCGCCCAAACTCCCGGCCGATAGCTGCGAACGCCGCCTCGATTTGGGCGTCGTCGGTCACGTCCAAAGGCATAATGAGCGCATCCGAAAGGGTACCCGCCAATTCCCGGACGTTCTTTTCCAGCCGTTCATTCTGGTACGTGATGGCCAGACGTGCGCCGGCCTCCGCCAACATCTGTGCGATTCCCCATGCGATGCTGTGCTTGTCCGCCACACCGACGACCAGACCGGTGCGGCCAGACAGATCGATGGCGATCAATGCGCTCCCTCCGACCGGGCGACCGGCGGGCCCTACGGGCCCCCTGCGCCCAAAAGTCCCGATTCGTTCAGCAGCTTGACCACCTCACCGGCCTTCGGAAACCGGCCGGTGGCCCGCTTGGAATAGATCACCTTATCGCCGGCCGTCACCTCAAACACCCCGCCGCTGGACGGCACCAACACGACGCGGCCGACTTGCAGAGGAAACGCCGACACGATTTCTTCCGCCAAACTGGCGGCTCGAGGGGTGTATCCTCAAGACGTGCAAAATTCGATCTGGACTTCAGCTCGCTCCGTCACCAAACGCGCCTCCCTTTGAATGCAACCATGGTTTGCCCGTACCATTTTACCCATTCCCACGCCGCCCGTCGAGGGGCCCGGCGGGGCGGGCCGAGCACTAGCCGGGCTTGGCCGGCCCGCCGGCCAAGCCCGGGTGCCGGGTTGGAAGGCGCAGTCCGGTTCCGGTTTTCACACGGCCAGATACCGGTTGATCACTTCTCGATTCTCCCACAGCTCGTCCATGCTTCCGGAGTAGCGCACCACGCCCCGTTCGATGATGTACGCCCGGTCGGCCACCCAACGGCAGAACTTCAGGTTCTGATCGGCCAGGAGGATCGACACACCCGCCTCCCGGATCTCCCGGAGCCGTCCGGCCAGGTCGGCGACGACGAGGGGCGCCAGACCCTCGCCGGGCTCGTCGAGCAAAAGCAGCCGGGGATTGTTCATGAGCGCCCGGCCGATGGTCAACATCTTCCGTTCGCCGCCGCTCAGCTGGTCGCCTTTCTTGCCAGCCAACTCCTTCAACCGGGGAAACAGGCCGTACACCCGTTCCAACGTCCAGGATCCGGGCCGGCGTCCGCCCGCTCTCCATCCCATCTCCAAATTCTCCTGGACGGTCAAGTCCGCGAAGATGCGGTGATCGTCTGGCATGTAGCCGATCCCGAGCTGCGCGATGCGGAACGGCTCCATGCCCGCCAGCTCTTTCCCGGCGAATTGGATGCTGCCCGCCTTGGCCCGCAAAAGGCCCACAACGGTCCGCAACAAGGTGCTCTTTCCCGCGCCGTTGCGGCCGAGCAATGCCACCACCTCGTTCTCGCCAACGGTCAGGGAGACCCCATGCAGCACCTGCGACAGGCCGTAGCCTGAGACGACACCCTTTAGCGCCAGCATTCGTCCAGCTCCTCCCCGAGGTACACGTCGCGCACAGCGGGGTTTTGCCGGATGTCGTCAGGAGTCCCTTCCGCCAAAACCTTGCCCCGATGCAAGACGAACACGTGCTCGGCCAGAGAGAAAACGACGTCCATATCGTGCTCGACGATGACGAAGGTCGTGCTCCGGCTCGCGGACAACGACCGGATCAACTCCAGCACCGCCTTGCGCTCCTCCGGGTTCATCCCCGAAGTGGGCTCATCGAGCAAGCACAGGCTCGGTTTGGTGGCCACGGCGATGCCCAGCTCCAGGAGCCGCTGGTCCCCGTGGGACACCAGGCCTGCCGGCACGTGCCGTTCCTCCCAAAGCCCGATGCGCCGCAGCACGTCCGCGGCTTCCTCCCGGGCCTCAGCGTCGGCCTTGTAAGGTCGGAACCACCTGCCCGCGGCACCCCGCCGGGCCAAAACCGGCAACAAGACGTTTTCCTCCACCGTCAACTCGGGGAACAAAGTCATGATCTGGAACGAGCGGGTAAGGCCCATGCGCACCCGGGCTGCCGGCTCCACCCGCGTCACGTCACAGCCCTGAAAGATCACCCGGCCCCCGTCCGGCGCGAGCCTGCCCGAGAGCACGTTGATGAACGACGTCTTGCCGGCCCCGTTGGGTCCGATGAGGGCCGTGATGCGCCCTTCTTCCACGGACAAGCTGACGCCGTCCAGCGCAACGAACCGGCCGAAACGCTTGACGATGCCTTCGGCCTGCAAGATCGCGCTCACCGCCCGCCACCCTTTCCTTGGGACTGAGCCGCCCCGGCGCCGGCCTGCGACCCGCGCTCTCCCAGGGCGGCCAAGACGCTGCCGATTCCGCCGCGGAAGCCGATCACCAGTCCCACGACGACAACTCCGGTGACGAGCTGCCAGTACTCGGTGAACCGCACGACCGCCTCTCGGATGAGCACGAACAGTACCGAACCGATGATCGGGCCAAAAAACACCCGAAAGCCGCCGAGCAGGCTAACGAGCACGGGCTGGGCGCTTTGTGTCCAGTGCGAGATGACGGGTGTAACCGCGCTCTCAAGCGGCGGCAGCAAAGCGCCAGCCAAGCCCGCGTACCCGCCGGCGATGACGAACGCCAGGAGCCGGTGCCGCCTGACGCTGATCCCGACGAACTCCGAGCGGGTCTCGCTGTCCCGGATGCCCTGGAGACTCAGGCCGAACGGCGAGTTGACGATCCGGTACAGAATAACGACGGCCGCCACCGTGACGGCCAAAACGAAGTAATAGTACCGGGTGACAGACTCCAGCGACAAGGCGAACAATCCCGGAATGCCGAGGGGCGCCCGGGGAATCCCGACCAGGCCGTCATCCCCGCCGGTCACGGCCCGCCACTTCCAGAGCACCGAGTACACCAGCATGCCGAACGCGAGAGTCAGCATCGTAAAGTAGATGCGGGTATGGCGCACCAACAAGTAGCCGAACACCGCCGCGAGCGCGGCCGCCGTCGCCACCCCGCCCACCACGCCGAGTAGAACCCACCGGTAATGCAACAAGATGAACGCGCACGCATACGCGCCGATCCCATAAAATCCCGCCTGCCCGAACGACAACAGCCCGGTGTATCCAAACAGCAGGTTGAAACCGAGAGCAAACAGGGACAACATCATCATGTGTATGACCAAGTACTCGCTGTAGTCGCTGGCAAAGCCCGGGAAAGCGATCAAAACCGCCAACCCAAGCGGGATCAAAATCCGCGCCGGCCCGGACAGGCGAGGCGTCGAAACCGGTGTGGCACCCGTCATGCCTGTTCCCTCCCGAACAAGCCCTGGCGCTTCCACAACAGCACCGCAGCCATGATCAAGTAGATGAGCGCCAGTTCTACGGTAGGAAACAGCAGCGTCCCGTAGGAATTGAGGACCCCGACGAGCAACGCCCCTACGAAGGCGCCGGTCAGACTGCCCAAACCTCCGATGACCGTCACGATGAACGCCTGAACGATCATATACGTCCCAATGCCGGGCGCAGCGACCCGTACAGGGGTCCCCAAGGCTCCACCCAGCGCGGCCAGCATGACGCCCAGAGCGAAAACCGTCGCAAAAATCCGCCGCACATCAAGACCCATCGCGGCCGCCATCTCCCGGTCCGCGGCGGTGGCCCGGACCAGCTTGCCCCACCACGTCTTTTCGAACAAAAGCCATAGCCCAGCCCACACCGCCAAGCCCGCGGCGATGACGAACAGGTTGTACACGGGAAACGGCATGCCCAGCACCCACACCGCGCCTTCAAAAAACCGCGGCATGGGGGGAATCATGAAAACGCCGCCCCAAGCGGCCTTGACCAAGTCGTCAAAGATCAAGACAAGACCGAAGGTCAAAAGGAGCTGAAAGGAGTGGTCAAGGCCGTAGACAGGCCGCAGAAAGAAGCGCTCGACGACGAGTCCGATCAGGCCGGTACCGACCAGGCTCAGGACGATGGCCACCGGGAAACTGAGGCCGTACATCCCGTAGAACGTGTACGCGAGGTACGCGCCGATCATGAAAAAGGCGCCGTGGGCGAAGTTCAAAACCCCCATGACCCCAAAGACGATGGTCAGACCCGCCGACAACAGCCATAGGTACATGGCCGCGCTCACGCCCACAAGCCCTTGATAAATCAACACCTGCAGCGACAAGCGGACACCTCTCCCTCCGGCGAAAGGCGCTGCGGCCCCCTCACCAAACGGGGCCGCAGCGCAGCAAATCCGTTGTCCCTAGCTACTCCAGCGGTCCAAACGGCGGATAACGCCAGAACTCCTCCGTCTCAAACACCCGCAGATCGCCCAACACGGCAATCGGGTACGCGGGATCGTACACGGCCCGGCCCGCGGGCACGGTGTACTCAAACTGGTGATCATAGTCCCGGAATACCCGGGTCCCGGCCGGCGTTTCCACCACCATGCCCTTCAGAGCGTCGATGATGGCCGACGTCTCCAGGCTGCGGGCCTTTTCGATGGCCGCTTTGGCGATGTAGACCGCCGAGTAGCTCGTCTCGGCCGAGTAGTTGGGCAACCGGGCCCAGCGCTCTTGGAACGCCTGCACGAACCGGCGGTTCATCTCCGTGTCCGGCCAGTTATGGATGTAGCGCCCTGACGCCCACAGCTTGCCCTGGAACCGGTCCGCCTGGATTTCCCGGGTCAGCCCCTCCAGAACGTCGACGGAGCCGCCCATGGCCTGCCACCAAACGTCGATGCGATCAAAGACTCCCATCTGTAGGGCCTGCCGCAGGATCATAACGGCCTCGCCGCCCCACGGCGTGACGAAGATGCCGTCGGGCCGGGCTGCCATGACCGACGCGATGTGGGGCGTGAAGTCCATGGTAAAGAACGGCGCCCACGCCTCGGCCACGAACTCCACGTCCGGGCGGTGCCGGCGCAAAAGTTCCTTAAACATCTGCCAGGCCGTGTAGCCGTACTCGTAGTCCGCACCGATGGTCGCCCAGCGCCGGACTTCCGGCATGTCCTTGACGACCAGCGCACCGACCGCGTCCTGATAGACCGGGGTGCTGACCCGCACGATGTGTTCAATGCCTTGCTCGTAGACGAGCTCCTCGGTGAGCCGATGCGTGGCGGCGTGGGTGAAAAACTGGATGACGTCAAGCTCCTGCAAGACTGGACCCAGCGCCATTGCGACGCCGCTTGAGTCGGTGCCGACAAGAAAGTTCGCGCCCCAGTCGACCAACTGGCGCGCGTTGCGCACGCCTACAGCCGGCGCGAGCTCGCTGTCCAAAAACCGCATCTCAAGCTCGCAGCCTAAAATGCCGCCCGCGGCGTTGATCTCTTCAATAGCCAGCTGCATGCCCATCTGGATCTGCCGGCCGTAGTCGGCCAGCGGCCCGCTGAGCACCCCCTGGCCGCCCACCCGGATACGATCGACGCCCAGCTCGCACTCTTGGGCTACAGCCGCCGGGCTTGCCATCAAACACGCCGTCAGCCCGAACAAGATCCAGGGCCAAACTTGCCAAACGACGTTTTTCCTCCTTGCCACCTCGTTTCGAACCTCCTTCGTTCGTCGACCCCCGTTTGCCCCGGGCCGTTCGGCCTTCCCTCGGGCTTTTCGCCCTCGAAAGACGGGCCCAGCTCTCCGGAACCCTCTCGCCTTCCATCACCCCCTAAACAGCCGGACCCGGCCACGCGGTCTAGGACGCAAGCTTCGGCCGCATGTCCAGCACCCGCCGGGCCTTAAACGCTGTCCGCTCCAGCGAGTTGAGCGCGACCAGCTCGATCTCCAGTCCGACGCCCAGCGCCTCCCGGAGGCGCGCGGCGAGCTTTTGCCGGACAGCCGCCTCGCTGCCGGCCTGGAGCACTTCAGCCACGAGGGTGCAAATGTCGCGTCCGTAGGGATTCACTTCGAGGCGAATGCGGAACTCGTCTGAGATTTCCGGAATCGAGCGGACCACGTCCTCGACCTGGGATGGGTAAAAGTTCACACCTTTATAAATGATGATGTCGTCCGCGCGGCCCAGGATGCCGCCCGGTGAGCGAGCGTGGGTGCGGCCACAGCGGCAAGGTTCCTTGACGAGCCGGCCGATGTCGTTCGTCCAATACCGGATCATGGGGGTGCCTTCCCGGGTAAGGTGGGTGATGACGATGACCCCCTCCTCCCCTTCGGGCACCGGCTCCCCCGTGTTGCGATCGACCACCTCGATGAGATGATGATCCTCAGTCCAATGCAACCCGTCTTTGCACTGGCATTCCGCCGCCATGGTGGGGCCTATCTCGGCCAGCCCGTAGATGTCGTACGCGTCGATGCCAAGCCCTTCCTCCAATCTCCGGCGGGTTGCCGCCACCTCCGCGCCCGCCTCGCCGCCGAACGAGCCGATCCGCAACGCCAGCTCACTGCCGGAAACGCCCTGCTCCTGGAGCTTCTCCACTAGGTACAGGGCGAACGAGGGCGTGGAAAAAAACACCGTCGGGCGCCACTCGTGAAACAGGTCGACCTGGCGGGCCGACTGGGTAGCCCCGATGGGCACGACAAAACATCCGAGCCGGCCTGCGGCATAATGCACCGCCAAGCCGGCGACCCACAAACCGTAGCTGAACGCGTTCTGAATCGTGTCGCCCGGACGAACGCCCTGGCTCCACAACAGCCGCGCGGTGAAATCGGTGATGGCCTCCACGTCGCGTGCGGTCCACAGCGTGTACACCGACCGGCCGGTCGTGCCCGACGAGGGGTGGAGTTCCCGCCACGCGGCCGGTTCCGCGCACGCCAAGCCCCCGAACCGGCCTTCCGCCTCCTGGGCTTGTCGCAGCTCATCCTTGGTGACGAACGGCAACCGCGCAACGTCTTCGAGGCCCTTGATGTCCTCGGGCTTTACGCCCACCTCGTCAAACTTCTTGCGGTAAAACGGCGACGTGCGGTATACTCGCTCCACTTGCCGGACAAGCCGTTCCGACTGCAACGCTTCCAGCCGGCCGCGCTCCATCGTCTCGATCTCCGGGTCGTAGTACACGCTCCTCGCCTCCTGATCAGCCCGCGCATCCGATCCGGTCAGCAGCCAGCAGAGGCGACCCGCCCGCGCGAATGATATATTGTTTTCATAATACAATACTGTACTTTCGTTATCGACAGCTTGATTCCTCTCTTTTGTGTGTTATGTTCTAAAAAAGTTATTCGACTAAATATGATGTTTTGTGCAATGGTAGTCCGCTGCCCGCCGGACACGGCCGGAATACCGGCCGCGTTTCCCTGTCACGCCCGCCAGGAAAGACGGATATTAGCGTAGAATTTTAACTTCAATTCCATTCAGACCTTTTCGAGCGCCAATGGCGCCGGCAACCCTGCGGCGCCGGCGCTTCAGGAGGCGACAGGGCATGGCCCCACTTGCGATGGACCTAACCGGACAATGCGCCTTGGTCGTGGGCGGCTCCCGGGGTATCGGCGCAGCCGTGGCCCTGGCCCTTGCCCGGGCGGGAGCCCAGGTGGGGGTAACGAGCCGCTCGGCAGACGGCGCGGCCAAAGCGGAGCGCGAGCTGAACCGGCAATTGCCGAACGGCCGGATTACCGGCTGGACGATGGATGTCACCCGCGCGGGCGATGCGGCTCGCATCATCCGGGAATTCGCCGAGCACACGGGCCGCCTCGACATCCTGGTAAACAGCGCCGGCACGGCGATCACCCGGTTTGCGCTGGACATCGCCGAAGAGGAGTGGGACGCGGTCATCAACACCAATCTCAAGGGATCCTTCTTCACTTGCCAAGCTGCGGCCCGGATCATGCGCACGCAAGGGGGCGGGCGGCTGATCAACATCGCCTCCGTCTTAGGCCTGGTCGTTCGAGGCGGGGTGTCGCCGTATTGCGCCAGCAAAGCCGCGCTGATTCACTTGACCCGGGCTCTGGCATACGAGTGGGCCCGGTACGGGATTTTGGTCAATGCCATCGCACCGGGATATATCGTGACCGATATGAATCGCGACGTGATGTCGGATCCGACAGTGATGAACCGGCTGGTGTCCGAAACGCCCCTCCGGCGACTGGCGGACGTGTCGGACGTCGGTGCGGCCGCCTGTTTCCTGGCCTCCCCCTACAGTTCGTTCATGACGGGACAAGTGCTGGTGGTGGACGGCGGCTGGACCTTGCCTTGACGCTTCCAGCGACTCGCCATCCCAGATTACGGTAAGGAGGTTCGACTCGATGGGTTTGCGGTCCGAAGCGGAATATCGGGAGGGGCTCCGGGACGGGCGGGAGGTGTATTTTCGCGGCCAGCGGGTGGACGATGTCACCAAGCACCCGATCATCGGCGTTGGGGTCCGCCACTGCTCCATCGACTTCCGCCTGGCTGAAGATGCCGAGCACCGAGACTTGTTTACCTATGAGCTGCCCGAAGGCGGGCGAGCGAGCCGGTACTACAAAGTGCCGGCGGCGGCCGAGGACCTCTTGGATAGGAACCGCATGATCGAAACCGGCACCCGGTTGTCCTTGGGCGTCGTTCCCCTGGTCAAAGAGATCGGCACCGACGCCCTGTTCGCCCTGCTTCTGGTCACCCGGGAAATGGACCGCCGCCTGGGCACGAAATACCGCGAACGGGTGCAGCGCTACCTTGAGCGGGCCCGGGAGATGGATTTGGCCCTGGCCGTAGCCCAAACCGATGTCAAGGGCGACCGCCGGCGGCGGCCGTCGCAACAGTCCAAGCCCGACTACTACGTCCGGATCGTCCGGAAAACCCCCGATGGGATCGTCATCCGCGGCGCCAAGGCCCATACCACCAACACGCCATTCGCCGACGAAATTCTCGTGATCCCCACCCGGGCCATGATGGAAGAAGACAGCGATTACGCGGTAGCGTGCGCGGTGCCGGTCAACGCCCGCGGCGTGCGATTGATCGTAAGCCCGTTCAGCCCTGAACAGGACAGCCTGTTCCACCACCCCGTCAGCGCCCGCCACCGGCTCATCGACACGCTGACGATCTTCGACGACGTGTTCGTCCCCTGGGACCGGGTGTTCTTGTGCGGCGAGGCCGCCTTCGCGGGCCCGCTGGCCAACACGTTCGTCGAGTTCCACCGCTTCACCGCCATCTCCTACAAACCGCCGCTTCTAGACTTGCTCATCGGCGCGGCCGCCCTGATTGCCGATTTCAACGGGGTGCTCGGGGCGCCCCACATCCAAGAAAAGCTGACCAGACTGGCCATCTACACCGAGACGATCCGGGCTCTGACTCGGCAGGCAGCCATGGAACCCAAGTTCACCGACGGCGTCGCGATACCCCGGACGCTGGTGACCAACATGTGCAAGTACTATTTCGCCACCCAGTACCATCAAATGATCAGCCTTGTGCAGGACATCGCCGGGGGCCTTCTGGTGACGGGCCCCTCCGAGGAGGACCTGCGGCATCCGGTATTGCGGCAGGACATCGCAACGTACCTGGGCGGGCGGGAAGGCGCGGGCGCCAGGGAGCGCCTTCAGGTGTTCAACCTGATCCGCGATTTGACGGCATCAGACTTCGGCGGCTACAATGAAGTTCTGCAGATTCATGCAGAAGGATCTATTGAAGCGCAAAAGATTACGATATGGCGTGAGTTCGATCTCGACCGCTGCGTCGAGCTGGCCCGTCAAGCGGTCAACCTCGACGGCCAAGAGCAGTTGACGCCGGCGTGACGCCGGGTGCGGCCGGGAATCCGGGAGGAACGGAACGATGTCGGACCGAGAGTCGCTCAAGCGAATCGCGGGCGGAACGGCCCGCTGGCAAGCCCAGCTGCCGACAGATGTTCCCGGGCGGGAAACCGACGCCCGCATCCCCGTCGCTCCGCTGTACACGCCTGCGGACACGGCCGGAATCGACTACGAGACGGCCCTGGGATGGCCCGGGGAGTACCCGTTCACCCGGGGTCCGTATCCGACTATGTACCGGGGCCGCCTGTGGACGATGCGCCAGTACGCCGGCTACGGGACCGCGGAAGAAGCAAACCGCCGCTTCCGCTACCTTTTGGAGCAGGGCAACGGGGGCTTGTCGGTCGCGTTCGACCTGCCAACCCAAATGGGCTACGACTCCGATCATCCGCTTTCCCGGGGCGAAGTCGGCCGCGTCGGGGTGGCCATCGACACCTTGGCCGATATGGAAATCCTGTTCGACGGCATCCCCCTGGATAAAGTCAGCACGTCCATGACCATCAACGCCCCCGCGGCAGTGCTTTTGGCCATGTACATTGCGGTGGCGCGGCGGCAAGGGGTTAATCCGGCAAGTCTTTCGGGCACCGTTCAAAACGACATCCTCAAGGAGTACCTCGCCCGGGGCACGTATATCTTTCCTCCCCGGCCGTCACTGCGGCTGGTCGTAGACGTATTCGCGTACTGCCACCGGCACGTGCCCCGTTGGAACGTGATCAGCATCAGCGGCTACCACATCCGGGAGGCCGGATCCGACGCGGTTCAGGAAGTGGCCTTCACCCTGGCAAACGGCATCGCGTACGTCACCGAAGCCGTCCGCCGGGGATTGGACGTGGACGCATTTGGGCCTCGCCTGTCCTTCTTCTTCAACGCCCACATGAACTTGTTCGAAGAGGCCGCCAAATTCCGGGCCGCCCGGCGACTGTGGGCCGAAATCATGCGTGAGCGGTTCAAGGCACGGGATCCTCGCTCCTGGGCGCTGCGGTTTCACACCCAGACCGCAGGTTCAGCCCTCACCGCCCAGCAGCCGGAGCTCAACGCGGTGCGGGTCGCCTACCAGGCTCTGGCTGCGGTATTGGGCGGAACCCAGTCGTTGCACACCAATGCCTGGGATGAGGCGCTGGCGTTGCCGAGCGAACAATCGAGCCGCATCGCCCTTAGAACCCAGCAAATTTTGGCCCACGAGACCGGCGTCGCAGACGTCATCGATCCGCTGGGCGGATCGTATTTCGTGGAGAGCTTGACCGAATCCATTTACCGGCGGGCCCGGGAGTACATCCGGCGCATCGACGCCATGGGCGGCGCCGTGCGGGCCATCGAGCTCCGCTTCATGCAGCGGGAGATCGAGGAAAGCGCCTACCGCCAGCAGCAACAGGTGGAGTCGGGCCAGCGAGTCGTAGTCGGGGTCAACCGGTACCAGGAGCCGGGCGGCCAGCAGCCCCGGATCCTGAGGGTCGATGACGCCCTGGAACGCCGGCAGGTGGAGCGGCTGAGCCGGATCCGCCGCCATCGCGACGGGGAGCAGGTGCGGTCCGCCTTGGAGCGGCTTCGGGAGGCGGCCGAGGGTGACGACAACCTTATGCCTTACCTCATTGACGCAGTCGAACGTTATGCGTCCATCGGCGAAATCTGCGGCGTGCTGCGGGAAGTGTTCGGCGAATACCGGGAAGGTGACCATCCATGAAGGTGACGGGCCTTGACCATGTGGCCCTTGCGGTCGAAAGCATCGACAAAGCCCGCCCGTTCTTCGAGCAAGTCCTTGGCTTGCCGGTCCGCACGATCGCGGAAGTCCCCGAACAGGGCGTGCGGATCGCGTTCATCGATGCGGGCCGCTGCCGGCTGGAGCTATTGGAGCCGCTTGATGAGGACGGTGCGGTGGCCCGGTTTCTTGCCCGCCGTGGCCCCGGATTGCACCATATCGCCCTGGCGGTGGACGACATCCAAGCGGCCCGCTCAGAGCTGGACAAGGCCGCTCCGGGACTGGCCGTCGGCCAGGGGACCGCTCCTGCCGCCTTTGGCCGCCGGGCGGTCTTCCTGAATCCAAAGCGTTCCTTTGGAGCCCTCATCGAGCTTTACGGCAAGGAGGATTGAAGGGTTGGTCAACCCCTCGATGCAGGCCAAACTGGACCAGCTGGCGGCGTGGCGGGCCAAGACCGCCGAAGGCGGCGGTCCCCAGCGGGTAACCCAGCAAAAGGCCGCTGGCAAGAGCACCGCCCGGGAACGGCTGGCCATGCTCTTGGACCCCGGAACGTTTGAGGAAATCGACCCGTTTGTGCGAGGCGACCACAATGCGAACCCCGACTCGCCGGAACCCGTCGGCGAGGGGGTGGTGACCGGGTTCGGCCGCATTCACGGCCGGCCGGTGTTTTGCTTTTCTCAGGACTTCACCATCTACGGGGGGTCGGTCGGGGAGCTGCACTCCCGCAAGATCTGCAAGGTAATGGATCTCGCTTACCGGGCCGGAACGCCGTTCATCGGCATCAACGATTCGGGCGGCGCCCGCATCCAGGAGGGCGTCGATTCTTTGGGTGCATATGGGGAAATCTTCGCCAGAAACGCCCGGCTTTCCGGAGTCATCCCCCAGATCTCGGTCATCCTCGGGCCTTGCGCCGGCGGGGCTGTCTACTCCCCTGCGCTGACCGACTTCACATTCGTGGCGGACGGAATCAGCAACATGTTCATCACCGGTCCCCAAGTTACCAAGGCTGCCACCGGCGAAGACGTCACCTTCGAAGAGTTGGGCGGGGCCCTGGCTCACAGTACGAAGAGCGGGGTCGCCCACTTCCGCGCGCCGGGAGAAGACGCGTGCTTGCGTCTCGTGCGGGTTCTGCTTGAGTACTTGCCATCCAACAACCAGGAACTGCCGCCCGCTGCGGCCGCTCAAGAACCCCAGGGATCACCTGAGGAGCTTCTGGCTGTCGTGCCGCCCGAGCCCCACAAAGGCTACGACGTGCGGGATGTGCTCGTGCGGATTCTCGACGGCGGGCGGCTGCTTGAGGTGCACCAGGAGTTCGCACCCAACGCGGTCGTCGGGTTCGGGCGGCTTGCGGGCCAGGCGTGCGGCGTCGTGGCTAACCAGCCTCGCTTCCTGGCCGGCTGCCTCGACATCGACGGGTCGGACAAGATCGCCCGGTTCGTCCGGTTTTGCGACGCGTTCAACATCCCGTTGCTGACGTTCGTGGACGTGCCCGGGTTCTTGCCCGGGATTGCCCAGGAACACCGGGGGATCATCCGCCACGGTGCCAAGATCCTGTACGCATATGCGGAAGCGACGGTGCCAAAACTCGCGGTCATCTTGCGCAAAGCCTACGGCGGCGCGTACGTCGCGATGAGCAGCCGCGGCATCGGGGCTGACGTGGCGCTGGCCTGGCCCACCGCTGAGATCGCCGTGATGGGGCCTGAAGGCGCGGCGCAAGTCTTGTACCGGAACGAGCTGGCGGCCGCAAGCGATCCGGCCGAATTGTTAGCCCGCAGAACCGCGGAGTACCGGGAGCGGTATGCCAATCCGTATGTCGCCTGCGCGAGGGGCATGGTGGACGACGTCATCGATCCGAGAACGACCCGGGAACGGCTCTGCCGAGCATTGTCGGTTCTTTCGGACAAGCGGGAAGATCGGCCCCCGCGCAAGCACGGGAACATCCCCCTGTGAACTTCAGGAGGTGAGGGCCGGTTGTTCCGGCGCATCCTCATCGCCAACCGGGGAGAAATCGCCCTGCGGATCGCCCGCACGTGCCGGGAAATGGGCATTGCCGCGGCGGTCATTCACAGCGACGCGGACGCGGGGTCGCTGCCGGTAGCTTTGGCCGACGAGGCCATCGGCCTTGGCGATCCGTGGTGCTATCTGGACAGCGAGCGGATCGTCCGGGCCGCTCAGGAGTGGGGGGCGGAGGCGATTCATCCGGGATACGGGTTTCTTGCGGAAAACGGGGCTTTCGCCCGCCTCTGCCGGGAGGCGGGCATCGCGTTCATCGGGCCTGCCCCCGAGGTCATGGAGCTGCTCGGCGAAAAGGACCGGGCCCGGGCCCACGCCCGAGCTCTGGACATCCCGTGCCTGCCCGGCACCGACGGGCCGGTGTCCACGGTGGATGAGGCCGCCCGGGCGGCCGCGGCCATCGGTTACCCCGTTCTCATCAAGGCCGTGGCCGGCGGCGGCGGGCGGGGAATGCGGGTCGCCCGGGATGAGGACGAGCTTCGGGAGCAGCTGCCCCGGGCCATGTCGGAGGCCCGGTCGGCGTTCAACGTGCCCGACGTTTACCTTGAGAAGTACTTGGAAGGCGCCCGCCATGTCGAAGTCCAGGTCCTGGCCGACGCCCATGGCCACGTGGTGCACTTGGGCGAGCGGGACTGCACGATCCAGCGCCGCCATCAAAAGCTGATCGAGGAGTCGCCGTCGCCAGCCGTCGGGGAACGGGTGCGGCAAGCCATGGGCGAGGCAGCAGTTCGGCTGCTCGCCTCCGTCGGCTACGTCAATGCGGGCACCGTCGAGTTTCTGGTTGACCCATCGGGCAAGTTCTACTTCCTCGAGGTCAACACCCGCATCCAGGTGGAGCATCCCGTCACCGAGATGCGCTTCGGGGTCGACCTGGTGGCGCAGCAGATCCGGGTCGCCGCGGGCTTACCGCTGCCGTTTTCCCAAAAGAACCTCTCAGCCCGGGGATGGGCCATCGAGTGCCGGGTCAACGCGGAAGATCCGCTGCGCGGTTTCCAGCCTGCGCCCGGGCTCATCACCGGCTACGCGCCGCCCGCGGGCCCCGGAATCCGGGTGGACTCGGCGGCCCGGGACGGGTGGCGCCTACCGCCCTTTTACGATTCCATGATGGCCAAGGTCATCGCCTGGGCGCCGGACCGGACGGGGGCTCTCAACCGGATGGTCCGCGCGCTGGAGGAGTTTCAGGTGGAAGGCGTCCCGACGACGATTCCGTTTCACCTGGCGGTGCTTCGCCACCCGGCGTTCGCGGCCGGGCGGGTGACCACTGCCTTTGCCGAAACCGGGGTCTCCGGTGCTGACATAGCCCGTTGGGCCGGGCGGCTGGCCAAGCCCGCCAGGCGTTCCCCACCGGCCCAGGCCCGACGGCAGCCCGCCATCCGGGAGCTTGGCGGTGGCGGCACCTCCGCTGCGATCCCGGTCGCGGCCATCGCCGCGGCAGTAGCAGCCGTATTGCACGATCGGCCTCACCGGATCGCCTGCATCGTCCCAAGTCCCGCAAGCCGGAAACCTAGCGGCATGTGGGGCGCCGCGGGGCGGTCGAATCTTATGAACCAGCGCCGCGCCTTGTGCAATTTCGGATGGTACAGGGGGAATGGCCGTGTCCAGCAACTTGCGCCGCCGCTTCGCGGTGACCGTTGACGGCGTACGTTACGACGTCTTTGTCGAGGAACTCGAGTCCGAAAACGCGCCGCCGGACGCCCAGGACGCGGTTGCCGCGCCCTCCCCGGCCCCTGGCGCCGCCAGCGACGGGACCGGATCAGCAACCGGAGCTCCTGGTCCATCGGGAGGCGCTGCCGACTTGCCAGCGGAGGGCTGGGTTCAAGCGCCCATGCCCGGCACCGTGACCGAAGTTGGGGTCCGGGAGGGCGACCCGGTGAAGCCGGGCGACGTCCTGATGGTCTTGACGGCCATGAAGATGGAGAACGAAATCCATGCGCCGGTCCAAGGCATCGTCGAGGCGGTCCGGGTACAGCCCGGGGCGACCGTCAACAACGGCGACCCGCTCTTGCGGCTCAGGCCCTGGGAGGAATGATCGGTGCTCCGGGACATCGCCGATCTCTGCCGCCGCATGCTGGCCGGAGACCGGCGGGCGCTGGCGCGGCTCATCACCGCCGCGGAGGACGGCGGAGCGGCCCTGCCTGCCATCATGAAGGAAATCCACTCTCGCACCGGCCGGGCCCACGTCGTCGGGCTCACCGGTCCGCCCGGCGCAGGCAAGAGCACGCTGGTATGGGCGCTGGCGGCCGAATACGGGCGTCTAGGCCGCCGGGTGGGCATCATCGCCGTCGACCCAAGCAGCCCGTTTTCGGGCGGAGCGGTGCTCGGCGACCGCGTCCGGGTGCCGGCCCGGGGAGCGCCGCCCGGCGTGTATTTTCGCAGCATGGCATCGCGCGGCCGGCTCGGCGGCACGCCCCACGCCGTCCGGGCCGCTGTGAGCTTATTGGACGCGTTCGGCAAAGAAGTCGTCCTTATTGAAACGGTCGGAGCCGGCCAGTCGGACGTGGCCGTCAGAACTTTAGCCCATACGACGGTGGTCGTGTCCGTCCCCGGCCTTGGCGACGACATTCAGATGATGAAGGCCGGCATCTTGGAAATCGCAGACGTCTACGCGGTCAACAAGGCGGACAAGGAAGGAGCCAGCCGCACCGCTGCCCAGCTGTCCGCGATGATCGACACAGGCCGGGAGGCTGCCCGGGCGATGGGCGCGGATGATCCCGGAGGCTGGACGCCGCCTATTGTGTGCACCGTGGCCACCCGCGGGGAAGGCATTCCGGATCTCGTCGCCGCGCTGGAGCGCCACCGGCAGTTTCTGCAAAGGTCGGGCCGCGCCGAGCTGCTCAACCGGGCCCACGCCGCCGCGGCCGTTCAGGATGCGCTCTTCACCCGCCTGGAGGAGCGGCTGGCACGACCGGACGTCGCCTGTGAGCACACGCGGCTCGTTGACGAGGTAGGCGCCCGCCGTCTAGACGCATTCCGCGCCGCGGACCTGTTGCTTGCCCGCCTGGGCGCTTCTGAGTAAACCGGCACCGCCCAGGGAACACTTCGGGCGGGAGGTGCGGACAAGTGGCAGACCCGATGGACGGCCGGGGCAATGGTCACCAGGTAGGGACGGCAGCCATCAAGTGGGGCGCGGTGGTCATCATCGTCCTCGCGATCTTGTGGTTTTTGGCCCGCTACGTCATCCCGCTGTTCCCCGGGGCTTAACGCGCTCTATACTCCCGGGGTGTATCCTCGATCGTATTGTGTATGACGTGTACACGATCAGACGTTTCCTGGTCAAGTATACATCATACCCTTCCGTTTACCGTTGCCATGGCAATCGCGCGCCTGTAAAATGATGCCCAACAACCATGCGGCGCGGACCGCGAAGCGAAAAGGAGGACATGGCGCGCGGCGGCTTGGCGCCGGCGCCGCCGCTTACCATGGAACGAGTCCGAAGCGAACGCCCAACGCCGGCGATAAACGCCCGGCCGTTGTATGATCCGGCCGATCCACGCACCGAACGAGACGCGTGCGGCGTCGGTTTCGTGGCAAGCCTCACCGGGGATGACCGCCGTCCCCTGACCCTGGCGCTTGCCGCGCTGCGCCGCCTCGTCCACCGGGGCGGTCGGGCCAGCGACGGCATGACCGGCGACGGCGCCGGCGTCTTGACCCGCTTGCCCCACGGGCTTTTCCTGCGAGAAGCGGCCCGGTTGGGCGCCCCCGCCTTATCGCCGGGCCAGCTGGCCGTCGGCGTACTCTTTTTGCGCGACCGGAGCCCGGAGGGCCGTAAGGCCGCGGAAACCGCGGTCGCGCAAGCCTGCTCGGAAGAAACCGTCGACTACATCGGCTGGCGGGACGTTCCGGCAAATCCGGACGCCCTGGGTGAGTGGGCACGGTCCACCATGCCCCGCATCGCGCACATCCTGCTGGCTCGCCGGTTTCCGGAGACCGACGAAGCGTTCGCCCAGCGGCTGTACCGGTTGCGGCGCCGTCTGGAACGCATCGCGCGCCGGACCGGGCTGGAGCTTTACGTTTGTTCCCTATCGGCCAGGACTATCGTGTACAAGGCGCTTCTTATGGCGGATCAGCTGGAGCGGTTTTACCCCGACCTGACGGATCCCGACTACCGTACGCCTTTGGCCGTGTTCCACCAGCGATACAGCACCAACACGACCCCGTCGTGGGAACGGGCCCAGCCCTTCCGCCTTCTGGCCCATAACGGAGAGATCAATACCCTTGCCGGCAATGTCAACTGGTGGAAGGCCCGGGAAGCGGACTTGGACGCCGATTGCTGGCGGAGCCTGGGCCGGGACCTTTTCCCGATCATCGACGAGACCGGAAGCGACTCCAGCATCCTGGACAGCGTGATGGAGCTGTTGGTCCTCTCCGGCCGGTCGCTGCCCCATGCGGTGACCATGCTCGTGCCCGAGGCGTGGGAAGGGATGCCCGACATCGATCCCGCGTTGCGGGATTACTACCGGTTTCACCGGGGCCTCATGGAGCCGTGGGACGGGCCGGCAGGGCTTGTGTGCAGCGTCGGGCAGCTGGTGGGCGCGGCGCTGGACCGCAACGGGCTAAGGCCCATGCGGTTTGCGGTGACCGACGACGGCCTTGTGTTCGCGGCCTCCGAAGCCGGCTGCGTGCCGGTGCCCGCGGCTTCCGAGGTGCGGCTGGGACGGCTCGGTCCCGGACAACTGATCGTCGTCGATGTGGACAAGGGCGTCTGGCACGAAGATCGGGCGATCAAGCACACCTTGAGCCGTCGCCGGCCGTACAGCCGGTGGCTCGCGGCGCAAAGAATCTCGCTGTCGACGTGGCCGACCATCACCCGTAGGCCCGTTGAGGACGAAAGCGACGCGGGCTTGCTTGTGCAGCAGGCCGCCTTCGGCTATACTTCCGAAGAACTTACGGTCATCTTGCGTCCTATGGCCGAAACCGCCAAGGAACCGGTGGGGTCCATGGGCGATGACACGCCCCACGCGGTCCTCTCACTTCAATCCAGGCCGCTGTTCCACTACTTCAAGCAGCGGTTTGCCGAGGTGACAAACCCGCCCCTGGACCATCTGCGGGAGGGGAGCGTCTTTTCCCTCACGACCCTGCTTGGGCCCCGCCGGAACTTGCTTGAAGAGACGCCGGATCAAGCCCACCTGATCGAGCTGCCAAGCCCCGTCATGCGCGATCACGAGCTGGAGCGGCTCCGGGCTGCCGGCCGCGCCCACCCTGGCTTGCGCTGCGAAACGGTATCGCTTCTCTTTGATCCCGAAGCCGGTCCCGGGGGACTGCTTGAGGCACTTGACCGGGTGTGTGCGGAAGCCGAGGCCGCGGTGGACCGGGGCGCGGGCATCATCGTCCTGAGCGACCGGGGCGTAAGCCCCTCGCGCGCGCCCATTCCCTCTCTTCTTGCTACGGGAGCGGTCCATCACCACCTGATCCGGCGCGGCAAGCGGATGCGGGCGAGCCTTGTCGTGGAAACCGGGGAGGCCCGCGAGGTTCATCATGTGGCCACCTTGCTCGGCTACGGCGCCAGTGCGGTTAACCCCTACCTCGCCCTAGCCGCGGTCGCGGCCATGGCCCGGACCGGGCGCCTGTCGGACCGTTCGCTCACCCCGGAGCAGGCCCAGAAGCGCTACCGGAAAGCCTTGGAGCAAGGGTTGCTCAAGGTGATGTCCCGGATGGGCATCTCGACGGTGGACGCGTATACGGGCGCGCAAATTTTTGAAGCCATCGGCCTCAACCAGGAGGTCATCGACCGCTGCTTCCCCGGCACTCCCTCGCCGGTGTCGGGGAACGGCTTCCGCGAGATTGCGGAACTGGTGCTGGCATGGCACCGCCGGGCGTTCGGCCCTCTTGAAGCGCTGGACGCGTACGGGTTCTACAAGTACAAGAAGGGCGGCGAGTTTCACGAATTTCACCCCGAAGCCGTCCGCGCCCTCCATCAGGCGGTAGGACTCAAGAAAGCCGCCGAGGCTGGCGACTACGACGAGTACCGGCGGTTTTCCCGGCTGGTGCACGCACAGCCCTCGCAGCTGCGGGACTTGCTGACCATCCGCTCGGATCGAAGCCCGATCCCGCTTGATGAAGTTGAGCCGGAGGATTCCATCGTGCGCCGGTTTTCTACCGCCAACATGTCACTTGGCGCTTTGTCGCCGGAAGCCCACCGGACACTGGCCGTCGCGATGAACCGTCTCGGAGCCCGGGCCGGGTCGGGCGAGGGCGGCGAGGACCCGGACCGCTACGGCACCGAAGCCAACAGCAACGTGAAACAGGTGGCCTCCGGGCGGTTCGGCGTCACCCCGGCGTATCTGGCCTCGGCGGTGGAAATCCAGATCAAGATGGCCCAAGGATCCAAGCCCGGCGAAGGCGGCCAGATACCGGGCCATAAGGTCACCGAGTACATCGCCCGGTTGCGCCACGCCGTGCCCGGCGCACCCCTCATCTCGCCCCCGCCGCACCACGACATCTACTCCATCGAAGACTTGGCCCAGCTCATCTACGACCTCAAGCAGGCCAATCCCCGGGCCGAAGTGTCGGTCAAGCTGGTGGCCCAATCGGGCGTCGGCATCATTGCGGCCGGTGTGGCCAAAGGCGGCGCCGACGCGATCTTGATCAGCGGCCACTCGGGCGGCACGGGCGCTAGCCCTCTCAACGCCATCAAGCACGCGGGCTTGCCGTGGGAGATCGGCCTGGCCGAAACCCAGCAGGCGCTCCTGGCCAACGGGCTGCGGGAGCGGGTGGCCGTTCGGGTCGACGGCGGGCTCAAGACCGGACGCGATGTCGTCGTGGCGGCGCTCCTGGGCGCCGACGAGTTCTCCTTTGGAACTGCCGCCATGATTGCGGAAGGCTGCATCATGGCCCGGGTGTGCCACAACAACACGTGCCCGGCGGGCGTGGCCACCCAAGATCCCGAGCTGCGCCGGAAGTTCCCGGGCAGCCCTGAAACCGTCATGCGGTATTTCCGCTTCGTCGCCCGGGAAATCCGGGAACTCCTGGCCCAGATGGGCTACCGGAGCTTGGATGAGATCATCGGCCGCACCGACCTGTTGCAGCAGGAGGCGAGCGGCCACCCAGCCGCGGTGCGTCTTGACCTTTCGCGGCTTTTGGCTGGACCTCAAGGCGCTGACGACCAGCCCCGCCGACGGGTGTGGCGCCGCAATCCCCTACCCCAAGAGCAACGGTTGGACGACCAGATCATAGAGGCTTGCCGCCCGGCGCTGGAAGACGGCCGGCCGGTACAATTGGAACTGCCGGTGAGCAACGGCCATCGGGCGGTCGGCGCGACGCTGGCCTGGGAGATCGCCCGCCGGTTCGGAGACCGGGGACTTCCGGAGGGAAGCGTCCAAGCGCTGTTCCGGGGGACCGCTGGCCAGTCGTTCGGCGCTTTTTGCACAAACGGCATGCATCTGACTGTCGTCGGCGCAGCCAACGACTACGTCGGCAAAGGAATGGCCGGCGGCGAGATCGTGCTGCGGCCCGCGCCCGAGGCGACCTTCGCCACCCACGAAAACGTCATCTGCGGAAACGCGGTCTTGTACGGAGCGACCGGCGGCGAGTTCTACGCGGCCGGGCGGGCCGGCGAGCGGTTCGCGGTCCGAAACAGCGGTGCCCTGGCGGTCATCGAAGGCACCGGCGATCACGGGTGCGAGTACATGACCGGCGGCATCGTGGTCGTGTTGGGATCCGTCGGCTACAACTTCGGCGCGGGCATGACCGGCGGCGAGGCGTTCGTTCTGGTGGACGGCTACGACTTTGGACCCCGGCTCAACCGGCAACTGGTGGCCGCGTCGTACGTCAGCCCCGACGATGCCAAGCGTCTCCGGGCCATCGTGGCCAAGCACCACCAGCGGACGGGCAGCCCCCGGGCCGCGGATCTTCTGGCCGACTGGGATGCGGCGTGGCGACGGTTCGTCCGGGTAGCCCCCATCTCGGAATCCCGGGTGCAGGTACGCACCCAGGAAGGAGCCATGGCCAGCTGAAGATCTGGTCGAAGCTCACCGGTTCCGGGAAAGCTAACGCCAGCAAGCCGTGAACCGGTGAGAAGTGGTGACCGCGTGGGTTCCAGCCGTCGCCAAACCATGACATACGTGATCGCGGCGCTCGCCGTCTTGGGGCTGGCGTTGTCCTTGGGCGCCGCGCCGGACACGTGGCGGGACATCCGGCGTTTCCTACGGGAGGCGGAACTCCAGGAAGGCGTCGAGTTTTTGCGGAGCTTCGGCGGGTGGACCGTCGTCGTCATTCTGACCCTGTTCACCTTCGAAGCGCTGGTAGCGCCGGTGCCCGCGTGGTTCCTCATGATCGCCAACGGCATGCTGTTCGGCCCATGGCTCGGAGGGCTTGTGTCGCTTGTCGGCGTCAGCCTGGGGGCGCTCGCCGCCTTCTCGGTGGCGCGGTGGGTCGCCCGCCGCCTGATACGCCGGCTGCTGCCCGGGCCGGTACTGCAGCGGGTGGACGACTTCAGCCGGGCCAACGGTTTTGCGATTTTGCTCGTAGCCCGGCTGATCCCGTTCACATCCAGCGACTTGTGGAGCTACGCGGCTGGCTTGAGCCGCATACCGGTGCTGCCCTTCGTGATGGCCACGGCCCTGGGGGATCTGCCGTCCATCATCCTGTTTTCCATTGCCGGCACGGCGGTGCTGGAAGATCCCCGCTACACCCGCTGGCTCGCCGCGATCGGCGTCGCCGTGCTGATCGCATACGTCCTGTATCGTCTATGGCGGCGAAGCCGGGTCATCGGCCGACAAACGTAGGAGGCCGCTTCTCCAGGAACGCCCGCACGCCCTCCCGGGCGTCTTCGGTGTCCAGCACGGCCACGAACTTCCGGGCCTCGGCAGCCAGTCCACCGGCCAGCGGTTCGTCAAAGGCCCGGTTGATGAGAGCTTTGGCCGCTGCCAGGGCCCGGGTCGGCCCCGCGGCCAAACGCACCGCATACTCCATCACCCGCTCTTCGAACCCGTCCGCAGGGATCGCCTCATGGACGAGGCCCCAGGCGGCAGCCTCCGGCGCGGTGAGCCGGCGGCCGTGGACGATGATGTCCAGCGCCCTGGCGCGGCCGACGATTCGGGGCAGCCGCTGGGTGCCGCCTGCTCCTGGAAAGATGCCCAAGCTCACCTCGGGAAGCCCGATGGTGCTTTTCCCGTCGTCGATCATGAGGCGGAAATCGCAGACCAGGGCGAATTCGCATCCCCCGCCCAGAGCGTGGCCGGTGATGGCGGCTACCGTCGGCTTGGGGAGCCGCTCTATGCGGTTGAAGCAGTCGTGGAACGCGGTCAAGGCCGCCTGGGTTGCCTCAGGCTGCTGGAAGGCTTTGATGTCAGCACCTGCGATGAAGATGCCGGGGACAGCACTCCGGAACAGCACAGCCCGCACGCTCGCGTCGTGCTCCAGCGCCGCTACAGCCGCGTCGATCTCCCGCAGAAACGCCGCGTCCAGCGCGTTGACCGGAGGCTTGTTGAGACTGACCGCCGCCACCGCCCCGTCCCGCCGGACCTCCACAAAGGACATGCCCGCCACCTCCATGTTGACCCAGACGTACGGGCCCGTATTGCCCAAGGGAAAAGGCGGGTCCGGTGCGCCGGTGAAGCCGGCGCCCTCCCCGCCTTGGTTGTTCTCCGCGGGCGGCATCCCTCCTGCGCCCCGTCAGACGGCGGCTCAGAACACCGGGATCAAGGATCCTTCGAAGTACTCGAGGATGAAGTCCCGCACCTCGGGCCGGGTCAGCACTTCACCCAGCTTGCGGATAGCCGGATCGTCCGCGTTGTCTTTGCGAGCCGCGACGACGTTGGCATAGGGCGAGTCGCCCCCCTCCAGCAAGATCGCGTCCTCAGTAGGCTTCAGGCCTGCTTCCAGGGCATACGTCTGGTTGATGAAGGCCGCGTCCACATCGTCCAGGGCCCTGGGCAAAAGCGGCGCCTCCAGCTCGATGATGCGCAGGTTCAGCGGGTTGTCGACGATGTCCAACACCGTGGCGTCGCTGCCCACGCCTTCCCGCAGCTTCAAGAGGCCCGCCTGGGCCAAGAGTGCCAAGGCCCGGCCTCCGTTGGTCACGTCGTTGGGGATCGCGATCTGCGCGCCCCGGCTGAGCTGGTCGATGGAGTCGATCTTGTTGCTGTAGAGGCCGATAGGTGCGAGGAACACTTTCTCAGTCCACGTCAGCTCCAACCCGTGGCTGGCCGCGAAGTCCTCCAGGTACGGGATGTGCTGGAAGAAGTTGGCATCAATATCGCCGTCCGCCAGGGCCAGGTTGGGCAACACATAGTCGCTGAACTCCACGATCTCCAGTTCGATGCCTTCCTCGGCCAGCATGGGCTTCACGAACTCCAGGATCGGCGCGTGGGGCAGCGTGCTCGCGCCCACCCGCAGCACCGTCGTCTGGGCTGCCGCCAAGCCGCTGCACGCGGCCAGCAGGGCTCCCAGTACCACCACCGTCAGCCAACGCCTCATGTCATATCTCCCTCTCAGGATGGGTGAAAAGTCTTAGAAGACGGGCACGACCGCGCCGTCGTAGGACTCCAGGATGAACTCCCGAACTTCCGGCCGCGTCAGAGCTTCCGCCAGCTTCAAAAGCGCCGGATTGTGCTCATCGCCGGCGCGCACCGCGACCACGTTGACATAGGGCGATTCGGCGCCTTCGATGACCAGCGCGTCCCTGAGCGGCACCAGGCCCGCCTCCAGGGCATAGTTGGTGTTGATCACAGCCGCTTCCACATCGGCCAAGGCCCGGGGCAGAAGCGGCGCCTCCAGCTCCCGGAAGCGGATGTTGCGCGGGTTATCCACCACGTCGAATACCGTGGCTGTGATGCCGGTGCCGTCGGCCAATCGGATGAGGCCTGCCTCCTGCAGCAAAAGCAGCGCCCGGCCACCGTTGGTGGCGTCGTTGGGGATGGCGATGGTGGCACCGTTGGGCAAGTCCTCAAGGCTGTCCACCCGTTGGCTGTACAGCCCCATGGGCTCGATATGCACGCCCACCAGCACCGCCAGATCCAGCCCGTGGTCGGCGGAGAAGGTTTCGAGGTAAGGGATGTGCTGGAAGTAGTTGGCATCCAGCTCACCGTCGCTCAGGGCCAGGTTGGGCAACACGTAGTCGTTGAACTCCACGATTTCCAGCTGGATACCTTCGGCCTGCAGGGCCGGCTTGATGAACTCCAGGATCTCAGCGTGGGGCACCGGAGTCGCGCCCACCTTGATGACCGTGGCTTGAGCGCCCGCGGCGGCACCCACCGCCAACACCAGCGCGACGATTATTACTACACGTAGCGTTGAAATCTTCATCATTACGAATCCTCCTATTACTGGTCTGCTTCGAGTTTGACTCGCCGCCCTAGCGTTTCCGTTGGGCCCGAGCGTCTACGACGACGGATGCCGATGGTCCACCCGTCGCGCGATGAAGCTGCCGACCGTTTGGATGAGCTGCACCAGCACCACCAGGACGACGACGGTGTATAGCATCACGTCGCCCCGGAACCGCTGGTAGCCAAACCGGATGGCCAGGTCACCCAACCCTCCGGCGCCGATGGCACCGGCCATCGCGGAGTAGCCCACGAGGCTAATGGTCGTGATGGTCACCCCCAGTGCCAGGGACGGCAGGCTCTCGGGCAAGAGCACCTTGTAGATAACTTGCCACGGAGTCGCGCCCATGCTCTGAGCAGCCTCGATAACGCCCAAGTCCACTTCGTGGAGGGCGGTCTCGACCAGCCGGGCGATGTACGGAATGGCCGCCACCGACAGCGGCACGATGGCCGCAGTGGTGCCGATGGAAGTGCCCACCACCCACCGGGTAAAGGGGATGATGGCCACCATCAGGATGATGAAGGGGATTGAACGCCCAATGTTGATGACGACGCCCGCGATGCGATGGATTACAGCGTTGGGCAAAATGTGGCCGGGGCTTGTCACCACCACTAAGATCCCCAGAGGCACGCCGAACAAGTGGCCAAAGAACACCGCGCCCGCTACCATGTACAGGGTCTCCCACAAAGCCGGCCACAGCATCTGCAGCACCTGCGGGTTAAGCACCGACGGCCGCCTCCTTCACGAGCCGGCGCGCAGCTTCCGTCTGCGGCGCGCCGAAGACTTGGGCCACCGGCCCCATCTCGGCCACCCGCCCCTGATCCAGCACCGCCACGCGGCCGCACACGGCCCGCACCACGTGCATCTGGTGCGTCACCATGACAATGGTAAGACCCAAGCGCCGGTTGATATCCTTGAGCAGGTTGAGGAAGGCCGCGGTCGTCTCCGGATCCAGCGCGGAGGTGGGCTCATCACACAGCAAGATGCGGGGTTCGGTGGCCAGGGCCCGGGCGATGCCCACCCGCTGCTTTTCGCCGCCGCTGAGCTCCGCCGGATACCGGTGGGCCTTCTGCCGCAATCCCACGAATTCCAAAAGTTCGAGCCCCCGGCGCTCCCGCGCCAGGCGGGGTATCCCCACAATCTCCATGGGAAACGTCACGTTGGCCAGGGCGGTACGGTTGGTCAGCAAGTTGAAATGCTGGAACACCATGCCGATGTGCCGGCGCATCGTGCGCAGCGCCCGTCCCTTGTAGTCGGTGACGTCCACGCCGTCGATGTACACCCGGCCGGCCTGCGGGCGCTCCAGCAGGTTGATGCAGCGGATAAGAGTGCTCTTGCCCGCGCCGCTCAGGCCGATGATGCCGAAAATTTCCCCAGGCATCACATCAAGGGAAACGCCCCGCAGCGCCTGGACCTGGTTGGCGCCGCGGCCGTAAGTCTTTTCCACGCTTTCCAATCGCAACATGGGAACAGCGTCCGAGGAAGACTCACGGCGATGTCCGTTCAGAAATCCCTTTTTGCTCAACAAAAAACCCCTTCCCGCGCGAGAAGAGGTCCATTGACTGGTGGCCTCCTCTCATCTCTCCAAATGCCGCCTGGCGCCGGCATTCGGCAGGAATTGGCACCTTGCGTTCGCGGATCGGGCGAACGCCGGTTGCCGGGCTTCATCGGGCCAGTCCCTCCGCCGCTCTGGATAAGAGTTGCCTTTTGGGCACCCATTGGGCCGCTGGGTTGTAAGTTTTGATGTCAGGGCAATTATAGAAGTACCGCCGGAAGATGTCAACAGTGAATTCCTTCCCGGATAGCGTCAACCCACTGTCGCACGGAGTGTGGGAGACCTCGCCGTTGTCCCG
>JACDOI010000011.1 GCA_017656145.1 Bacillota bacterium
ACTTCGGCCAGTTGCGGGACGCGTTGGAGAAGCTGCAGCTCAACGACGCGGCTCTCCAGTTTGAGGCCGAGACGTCGGGCGCTTTGGGTTTCGGGTTCCGCTGCGGGTTTCTCGGCCTGTTGCACATGGAGATCGTCCAGGAGCGGCTTGAGCGCGAGTTTGGCTTAAACCTCATCACCACCGCTCCCAGCGTCGTCTACCGCGTCGCCCTCACGAACGGCCAGACGGTGGAAGTCGACAACCCGGCCCGGTTTCCCGAGCCGCAGTACATCGCGCACGTGGAGGAGCCGTACGTTCGGGCCAACATCGTCTGTCCGGCAGAATACGTCGGCTCCTTGATGGAGCTGTGCCAGGAGCGGCGGGGCACCTTTACCAATATGGAATATTTGACGCCCGAGCGGGTTCAGCTCGTCTATGAGCTGCCGCTCAGCGAGATCCTGCTGGACTTCTTCGATCGGCTGAAGACGCGAAGCCGCGGTTACGCCTCGTTGGATTACGAACTCATCGGGTACCGGACAAGCGATCTGGTCAAAATGGACATCCTGCTCAACGGGGAACCGGTGGACGCCCTCTCCTGCATCGTCCACCGCGACAAGGCGTATCCCCGGGGCCGCCAGCTGGTAGAGCGGCTCAAGGAGGTCATCCCGCGCCAGCTGTTCGAGGTGCCCATCCAGGCGGCCATCGGCCGCAAGGTGATCGCCCGGGAGACGGTGCGGGCCTTGCGCAAGGACGTCCTGGCCAAATGTTACGGGGGAGACGTCACCCGCAAGCGGAAGCTTCTGGAGAAGCAGAAGGAAGGCAAGAAGCGCATGAAGCAGGTGGGCCGGGTGGAGGTGCCGCAGGAGGCGTTCATGGCCGTTTTGCGCATCGACTAACCCGGTCCCCGGTGGCCCGGAGTGAGCTAGTGTGGTAGGTCTGTACGTTCACGTCCCGTTTTGCGAGCGTCGTTGCCACTATTGCGACTTCAACACCTACCTGCTTCGGGACGGGGGCGTGGACGAGTACTTGTGGGCGCTGGAGCGAGAGGCCGAATTGTACGGGGCGGTGGTGGCGGAGCGAAAGGTCGCCTTTGACACCGTGTTCGTCGGCGGCGGCACGCCTACGGTGCTCGATGCCTGCCAGCTTGGTCGCCTTTTTGCAGCGGTGCGGTCGCACCTGCCTGTCCGCGAGGATGCAGAGGTCACGGTGGAAGCCAATCCCGGAACCTTGACCGGCGAGCGGCTTAAGGCCTTGCGGGATTGCGGCGTCAACCGGATCAGCCTAGGGGTGCAGAGTTTGAACGATGCGTTGCTTGAGCGCCTCGGGCGGATTCACAGCGCTCGGGATGCCCGGAACTGCTACGACCGGGCCAGGGCCATGGGGTTTCACAACATCAACATCGATCTCATGTTCGGCCTGCCTGGCCAAGACGCGGGCGACTGGCGGAAAACACTTGCGCAAGTGATCGAGTGGCAGCCGGAGCATGTATCCTGTTACAGCCTGATTGTTGAAGAAGGAACTCCCTTCGGGCGGCTGTACGCCCAAGGCCAGCTGCCGCTGCCGGGCGAGGACGAGGAACTGTCCATGTACAAATTGGCCATAGACCTTCTTGCTGCGGCCGGTTACCGGCATTACGAGATCTCCAACTGGTCCCGACCCGGATTTGAATCGCGCCATAACTGCATCTATTGGCTCAACGGCCAGTGGCTCGGGCTGGGCCCTGGCGCCCACTCCCAGTGGGCGGGGGAGCGGTTTGCCAACGTGCGCCTTCCCCGGGAATACTGGCGCCGGCTCGCCCGGGGCGAGCGGCCCGTCGGGTGGCGGGAGCCGGTGAGCCGAGAAGTGGAGCAGGAGGACACAGTCATCTTAGGCCTGCGGCTGCGGGACGGCGTGGACGGGCGCACATTCCAGCGCCGGTTCGGCGTGGCGCTCGAGGAGGTCTTCGGCCGGGAAGTGGGCCGGCTCCTGGAGATGGGGATGGTCGAGTGGCGGGGACATCGCCTGCGGCTGACCGAACGGGGATTGCCCGTGGCCAACCGGGCTTTTGAGGAATTTATCCGGACCCCAGGGCAACGGACCCCGGCGTGACCGGCACGCCCGGACGTTCGTCCGGTTCGGGCCAGCGAGCGGCTTCGACCCCGACCGCGTTGGCCACCCTGTTGAATCCGTCCCTGGCCAGGCGATCCGCAAGGCCGCGGGCCAGGCGCGCGGCAAAGCCCGGGCCGCCGTACACGAAGCCCGTGTACACCTGCACAAGGGTGGCGCCCGCCTTGATCTTCGTATACGCATCGTCTGCCGACATGACGCCTCCGACGCCGATGACGGGCAGCCGGCCCCTGGTCCGGCGGTAGATGGCGGCCCCCACCTGGTTGGACCGCTGGAACAGCGGCCCACCGCTCAAGCCGCCCGGCCGGCGCGCGGCAGGCCCATGGACGCCTGCCCGGGACACCGTCGTGTTGGTGGCGATAAGTCCCGCGACCCGCCGCTTCAGGCAAACGTCCAAGAGCGCGTCGAGGTCGGACGCGCTCAAATCGGGCGATACTTTGACGAGCACCGGCAAAGGACCTCCGTCCCGCCCGCCGCCGGAGCGAACCGGCCGGGCCGCCCCGATGACGGCGTCGAGCACTCCCGCCAGCGCCGTGGCGTCCTGCAGCCGGCGCAATCCGGGGGTGTTGGGCGAGCTCACGTTGACCACCGCAAAATCCGCCCAGGGACCTAAGGCGCGCATCGCGGCCGCATAGTCCTCCGCGGCCCGCTCCAGCGGCGTGTTCCGGTTTTTGCCGATGTTCACGCCGACGGGAACCGGTACCAGCGTTCGGGACCGGGCAAGCGAGCGGGCGACGGCCTCCGCGCCCTTGCTATTGAATCCCATGCGGTTGATGAGCGCCCGGTGGGCAGGAAGCCGCCAGAGCCGGGGCCGGGGGTTGCCCGGCTGGGGAAGAGGGGTGACGGTGCCGACTTCGACAAAGCCGAACCCCAGGGCGGCGAGGGCCGGGATGGCCTCCCCGTCTTTGTCCAGGCCTGCGGCCACCCCGACGCAGGACGGAAACCGTAGTCCCATGGTCTCCACGGCTACGGAGCCGGGCAATGGTTCGTACCGCCGGCGAAGCGCCGCCAGCGCCAGGGCGCTCTGGCTTGCGGCTCGCAGCAAGGCGATGCCGAGCCGGTGAGCCCGCTCGGCGTCCAGGGTTTGCAGCACGGGAAATATGGCGTCATAGATGCTCATCAGATCTAGCTTATCGGTGCTCGGGATAGCTGTCAAATACGGTTCGCGAAACATTGACAACACTTCCTGCCCGGTGCTATCGTGAAAAAGAAGAGGTTAGCACTCTTCGGGAGGGAGTGCTAAGAAGCGCAGGTGACAGGCGGATGCTGGACGAGCGGAAGCGGCGGGTGCTGCAGGCGCTGACTGACGACTACATCCAGACCGCCGAGCCGGTTGGCTCGCGAAATCTTGCCCGCAAGTACAATTTGGGTGTCAGCCCCGCGACGATCCGCAACGAGATGGCGGATCTGGAGGACGAAGGGTATCTTCATCAGCCCCATACGTCCGCAGGGCGCATCCCTTCCGACAAAGGATACCGGTACTACGTGGACGAGCTGATGGCTCCTTGGAATCCGGGGCCGCCGGAGCGGTCGGCGGTTTACCGGGAAGTGCGGGCTGTCGGCCGGGCGATGGAGGAAATGATCCACGAAGCGGCCAAACTGCTGGCCCGCGCCACCCGGTACGCCTCAGTAGTCGCCGCACCCCGGCTTGAGGCCAGCATTCTCCGGCACATCGATCTCGTTCCGTTGGACGACACGCGGATCGTGGTGGTGCTGGTGGCCGATCCCGGCTTCGTCCGTCACCGGATCGCCGAGGTTCGCCGCCCGGTGACGGAGGAAGACTGCCAGCGCATGGCGGCCGGTCTCAACCGCCGGCTCGTGGGAATGCGATGCGGCGACATCGGCCGGGACCGGTTGGCGGAGATCCGCGAAGAGGTAGGGCGCGGCGAGTTGTATGACACGGTGGCTGAGTTGCTGGCGTCGGAGCTTTCCGACCCGTCGTCGGAAAAGGTGTACCTGGAGGGCACCTTGAACATTTTGGAACAGCCCGAGTTCCGGGACGTCGAGCGGGCCCGGTCGCTTTTGGCCGTTCTGGAAACGAAGGATGCCTTGTCCCAGGTGTTGTCCGCGGCGGGCCGCAGCGAGGAGCCTACGGTCATCATCGGCCAGGAAAATCCCTTAGAAGGCTTGCGGGAATGCAGCGTCGTTTCCTCCGCGTACCGGATCGGCAACGAAGTCATCGGTGTCATCGGGGTTTTGGGGCCGACCCGGATGGAGTACGCCAAGGCGGTGGGGATGGTCCGCTATGTCGCCGAACACCTGAGCGAGGCATTGGTCGCTTTGGTCCGCCGGCGGTAGCAAGCTCGGCGGGGATTGATCGGTGATAGGCTGAGGCGCCGTACGCTTGTGGACACCGGTGCGGGCGTTCATTATAATAAGGCAAGGCCCTTGAGGCGTTGTGCCGCGAGGGACTTTTCTTTGTCCAGGGGTGTGGACGGTGTTGTCCAATCAAGGCGATCCGCAGGCGACGAAGTCGGGGGCGGACGGGCAATATCAAGACGAGCCAGCCCGCGGCGAGGAGATGCCGGTCAGAGGCGCACCGGAAGGCCCGGCGGAACTACCCGGTGCAACCGTGGCGGAAGACCGGCCCGGCGGAGCGGACGCCCCGGCGCCTGACGAGGCCGGCGAGGCACTGGCGGGGGACGGCGGCGCCGCTGAGCCGGTCGACGTGGATGCCTTGCAGGCCCGGGTGACCGATCTGGAGGCCCGGGAGCGGGAACTGACCGACCGGTACGTAAAGCTCTTGGCGGAATTCGACAACTATCGTCGCCGCACCCGTCAGGAGATGGAAGCCTTGCGGGCTACCGCGGCTGAGGCGCTGCTTTCGGATTTGCTCCCGATTGTGGATAGCCTCGATCAAGCGGTGTCCGCGGCGGGCGACGATGCTGAAGGCCCCTTGGGACAAGGGGTTAAGCTGATCCGGCAGCAATTGGCGGACGTTCTGGCCCGGCACGGCGTCGAGCCCATTGAGGCGGTGGGCCGGCCGTTCGATCCCCATACGATGCAAGCGGTGGCCCAGGCCGAGCCGACAGAAGCGGTTCCGGACGGGCACGTGTTGGAAGAGTACCGGCGCGGCTATCGGCTTCAGCAGAAATTGTTGCGCCCAAGCCTGGTCAAGGTTGCCCAAGCGCCGTGACCGGTGCCGGTGGCATGTGAGACAGGAGGAATCGGGCGATGAGCAAAGTGATCGGCATAGACTTGGGAACGACCAATTCCGTCGTAGCGGTGGTCGAAGGCGGCGAGCCGGTCGTCATCCCCAACAGCGAGGGGAGCCGCACCACGCCTTCGGTGGTCGCGTTTGCAAAGGACGGGGAACGGCTGGTGGGCCACGCCGCCAAGCGGCAGGCGGTGTTGAACCCTGAACGCACCGTCATTTCCATCAAGCGGAAGATGGGCACCTCCCACAAGGTGCGCATCGATGGCAAGGAATACACCCCGCAAGAAATCTCGGCCATGATCTTGCAGAAGCTCAAGGCCGAGGCCGAAAGCTACCTTGGAGAGCCGGTGACCAAGGCGGTCATCACCGTGCCGGCGTATTTCACCGACGCCCAGCGGCAGGCGACCAAGGATGCGGGGACCATCGCGGGCCTGGAGGTGCTCCGGATCATCAACGAGCCGACCGCCGCGTCGCTCGCGTACGGCCTCGACAAAGAAGGGGCCCAGACCATTCTCGTCTTTGACCTGGGCGGCGGAACGTTCGACGTCTCCATCCTTGAGATCGGCGACGGGGTGTTCGAAGTCAAGGCCACCAGCGGCAACAACCATCTGGGCGGCGACGACTTCGACGAGCGCATTATGCGGTGGCTCATCGAACAGTTCAAGATGGACCACGGCATTGACCTGAGCAAGGACCGCCAGGCCATGCAGAGGCTCAAGGAAGCCGCAGAGAAGGCGAAAATCGAGCTGTCGGGCGTAACGTCCACCAACATCAACCTGCCCTTCATTGCCATGGGACCTGCGGGGCCCTTGCATATCGACGTCACGCTCACCCGGGCCAAGTTCAACGAGCTGACTCGGGACTTGGTCGAAGCCACCATGGGCCCGACCCGCCAGGCTCTCAAGGACGCGGGCCTGGAGCCGTCGCAGGTCGACAAGGTCATCCTGGTGGGCGGTTCGACCCGCATCCCGGCAGTGCAGGAGGCGATTCGGAACCTCATCGGCAAGGAGCCCCACAAGGGCATCAACCCCGACGAATGCGTCGCCGTCGGAGCGGCCATCCAGGCGGCGGTTCTTTCCGGTGAGATGAAAGACTTGGTCCTCTTGGACGTGACGCCGCTGTCTTTGGGCATTGAGACGCTGGGCGGCGTATTCACCAAGCTCATCGAGCGCAACACGACGATTCCCACATCGGCGAAGCAGATCTTTTCCACCGCGGCCGACAACCAGACGACGGTCGAGATCCACGTCCTGCAGGGCGAGCGGCCGATGGCGGCCGACAACGTCACTTTGGGCCGGTTTCGGCTGGACGGCATTCCGCCCGCACCCCGGGGAGTGCCCCAGATCGAGGTCAGCTTCGACATCGACGCCAACGGCATCGTCAAGGTTTCCGCGAAGGACTTGGCCACCGGCCGGGCCCAGCAGGTGACATTGACGGCGTCCAGCGGCTTGACCTCCGAGGATATTCAGCGGATGGTGCAAGAGGCTGAGAAATACGCTGAGGAGGACAAGAAGCGCAAGGAGCTGGCGGAACTGCGCAACCAGGCCGACAGCCTGATTTACACGGTGGAGCGAACCCTCAAAGACCTGGGCGACAAGGCGACAAAGGAGCAGCGGGACGCGATTGAGCAGGCCCGCGACCGTTTGCGGTCGGTCATGAACCAGGACGACCCGCAGGCCATCAAGGACGGCCTGGAGGCGTTGAGCAAGGCGCTCCACGATCTCAGTACCCGCGCGTACCAGGCGACCGGTACGCAAGCGGCCGGAGGGACGAATCCGGGCGGCTCCAACGGCGCCGGCGGCACGACCGTGGAGGGCGAATACACGGTGTCCGGAGAAGAGGAGCGGCGGGGGAATTAACCCGCCGCCCCTGTTTGGGTGCCAGGGCGGTGTAACCATTGGCGAGCAAACGGGACTATTACGAGGTGCTGGGGGTGAGCCGGGACGCTTCGCCGGAAGAGATCAAGCGGGCGTACCGGAAGCTGGCGCGCCAGTACCACCCGGACGTGAATAAGGACGACCCCCAGGCCGAGGAAAAGTTTAAGGAGATCAATGAGGCGTACCGCGTGCTCAGCGATCCCCAGGCGCGGGCGAAGTACGACCAGTTCGGCCCCGCCGCCTTCGACGGCGCAGGCGGCGGGGCGGGAGGATTCGGCAGCTCCGGCGGGTTCGGCGGGGCCGGCGGATTTGATCCGTTCGGGGACATCTTTGACATCTTTGATATGTTCACCGGCGGCGGCCGGGCGCGCGCCCGGGGCCCAGCCCGGGGCCGGGACCTGGAGATGGAGATCGAGGTCGACTTTGAGGAAGCCGCCTTCGGCGCCGAGAAGACCATTGAAGTTCCCCGGGTGGAGGTGTGCCCCCGCTGCCGCGGCAACAGGGCCGAACCGGGAACACCCATCCAAACGTGTCCGGAGTGCGGCGGGCGGGGCGAGATTCGCCGGGCCCGGACTACCGCGTTCGGGCAATTCGTCAATGTGACCGTTTGCCCCCGATGCGGGGGGGAAGGCAAGATCGCCGCGGCGCCGTGCTCTGAGTGCCGCGGCGCCGGGAGGGTGCGGCGGCGGCGCCGGATCCACGTCCGGATCCCCGCCGGCATCGACACGGGTAACCGGATCCGGCTTTCCGGCGAGGGTGAGGCCGGCGAGCGGGGTGGTCAACCGGGCGACCTTTACCTGCGGGTCCGGGTCCGGCCCCATTCGGTCTTTACCCGTGACGGCGAGGACGTCATTTGCGAGATTCCCATTTCGTTCGCTCAGGCTGCGCTGGGTGATGAGATCGATGTGCCCACGCTCGAAGGGAGCCACCGGCTGTCGATTCCCGAAGGCACCCAGCCGGGCGCCGAGTTTCGCCTGCGGGGGATGGGCATTCCGCGGGTCGGCGGCTACGGCCGGGGCGACCAAGTCGTGCGGATTCGAGTCGAGGTGCCCCGGCGCCTTTCGCCACGACAGAAAGAGCTTCTGCGGGAATTCGCCCGGGCGAGCGGGGAAGAGCCGGCGGGAAACCGCACGTTCTTCGAGCGGGTCCGGGACACGTTCGGCGGCGGCCGGCACGCACCTTAGGAGGCCTGTTCCGTGCGGTGGCTTGCACTTCGGGTTGAAGCCGGCGCTGAGTGTGAGGACGCGGTGGCCCAGATGTTGCTGGAGGCGGGAGCCCACGGTGTCGCGGTGGAAGACTTGGGCCACCGGCGGGCCGTGAGCGCGTATTTGCCCGGTGATTCGCCCGTCGATGTCGACGGCATCCGGGAGCGGGTGGAGAAGTTGGCCCGCTACGGCCTGCACCCCGGTCCGGTCCAGGTGACGGCGGGCTGGATCCGGGATGAGGATTGGGCGGAAAGCTGGAAGCGCCACTACCGCCCGCTGGTCGTAGGCCGGCGGCTGCTCGTCAAGCCGGCCTGGCTGGATGTGGAGCCGGCCGGGCGGGAAGTGATCGAGCTCGATCCGGGCATGGCGTTCGGCACCGGTCACCATCCTACGACCCAATTGTGCCTGGAAGCTTTGGACGAATTGGTGAGGCGCGGCGACCCCGTGGCCGACGTGGGGACGGGCTCCGGCATCCTGGCCATTGCCGCGGCGCGCCTTGGGGCCGAGCCGGTCGTCGCCGTCGACGTCGATCCGGTGGCGGTACAGGTGGCCATCGACAACTGCCGCCGCAACGGGGTCGAGCGCCGGGTCCGGGTCGCCCGGGGAAGCGCTGCGACGGCGAAGAATCTTTTGCCCGGCGGACAAGCCCGCACGGTGGTGGTCAACATCCTGGCGAAGGTCATTGAGGAAATGGCCGGCGAGCTCGTCGCCTTGCTCGCTCCCGGCGGGCGTCTGGTGGCTGGCGGCATCGTCGCTCCGGCCGCGGCTGGGGTGGGGGCCGGCCTGGAGCGGGCCGGGCGGCGGGTAGACGAGGAACGGGCTCGCGACGAGTGGCGCTGCCTCATCGGGACGAGGGCCGGGTGATGCACCGGTTTTTCTTGCCGCGCCTGGAGGCAACGCCCGGGCGACCGATCCGGCCCGATACGGAAGTGCTCTTGGAAGACCCTGACGCGAGGCACATCACCCGGGTCTTGCGATTGCGGCCCGGAGACCGCATCGTGTTGTGCGACGGGCGGGGATTCGACTACGACGCGGTTGTCGTGCGGACCGGGGCCAGCTCGGTTATCGCCCGGGTCGGAGCGCACCGGCCTTCGCCCGGCGAGGCGCCGCTGTTTGTCACGCTGGTCCAGGGCGTTCCCAAAGCGGACAAGATGGACCTCATCGTGCAAAAGGCTGTTGAGGTCGGCGTCGGCCGGATCATCCCGGCCTTTACCGAGCGTACCGTTGTGCGCTGGGACGCCGGCAAGGCCGATGCCCGCCGCCGCCGGTGGCAACGCATTGCGGCCGAGGCGGCCAAGCAATCCGGCCGAGGTCGGGTGCCCGAAGTGGCCGCAGCCGTGCCGCTTCGCGAAATTTGGCGGCGTCCCGACTTGGGGACAGTCATCGTTCCGTGGGAGGAGGCCCGGGGCGCCGGGCTGCGCCGGGCGCTGGCCGGCGTGCCGCGGGGCCCGGTGACGCTCGTCATCGGGCCCGAAGGGGGCTTGAGCCGGCAGGAGGTCGACGACGCCGTTGGGCGCGGCGCCTTTCCCGTCACGCTGGGTCCCCGGGTGCTGCGGACCGAGACGGCCGGGCTTGTGGCGGCCGCTATCGTGTTGTATGAATGGGGGGACCTGGGGGGCGATACGCCCTAGGCGCCGTCCGCACTCTTGCGGGCGTCAGTCGAGGTCGAGTCGTACAGGCCCGCTTTTGATCGGGGGATCGGTCGTCAGAACGGCGTACACGTCCACCGGCCCGCGCACCGGATTCCCGAACTCGTCTTGCCCGTTCCAAACCTCGACGAACAGAAGCATCTCCCCGGGACGGAACGATCGCTGCTGAACCGCCTGGTGGAAGGCCCGCCTCCGGGACCATCGCCAGATTTCCCGGCCGTCCTGCATGATGATGAAGTCGTAGGTCTGGCCGTCGGGGAACGTGACCCCGATTTCTTGTTCCCCGGTAGCCATTGCAGTCAGGACGAGGACGTATGCTCTCTCGCCGCCCAAGGTGACGGGTCGGACAGAAACCGCGTGGGTAAGGGGCGGCGGGACGCTCGGGCCGGGCTTGGGATCGGTGGCGTGCGTTCCCGCGATGATCAGCAAAACGCCAATACCTCCCACCAGCCAGGGCCAGCGCCAACAGGGGCGCCCGGGGCTCGAGCCGGCCGGGCTCCGGACGGTGTGTTCGCTGGTCGTGGGGCTGTTCAAAACAATCGCCTCCTGTCCGCAGCGCCGGGCCGTCATCGGCCGGTTGCCGTTGAAAGAAGCTCGCGGTCTTGAACCGGCAAGGCGTCCCAGATCGCAAGCGATAGCTGGACGGAAACAGTTCCGTTCTCCGGAACGTCCACCTCGCCGATCGCGGCCAGATCGCCTTCACCCAACAGCCCGTCGCCGGTCGCGTCGATCCAGGCGAAGGCGGATTGGCGGCCGGCCGCAACGTTTTCAACCCTAGCCACGGGCCGGAGCGGGTCGCCCTGCGGTGATGTCGGGCCCCACACCTGGCCGCCCGAAGAAACGACTCCCACTCGGGCGTTCATTGGCTCGGCCTGGGTTACCGCCGCGTAGGCGTTGATGAGCCCGTAGCCGTATTGCGAGTCCGGACCCGGGGGCCCCAGGTCCTCCGCGGTGTTCCGCAACAGGGTCCGGATTCGATCCGGATCGGTGATGCCGGTGCTGTACATCAGGGCGACGACCCCGGCGACGTGGGGCGCCGAGAAGGACGTGCCCTGTTGATACGAGTAGCCGAGACTGCCTTGGACCACGTCGGTGCTCAACACCCCCTCTTGCGATCTAGTCCGGGTGTCGCCGCCGGGGGCAACCAGCTCCAGCTCCGGCCCGTAGTTGGAGTACCAGGCGAGCTGCTTGTAGCGGTCCACCGCGCCCACCGCGATGACGGCGGGGTGGCTGGCGGGCATCGTCACCCGGCTTCGGTCATTGCCCACACCGGCCACCATGATGACGCCGCGGCTGGCCGCGTACTCGATCTGCTGGTTGACGAAGTTGTCGTTGTAGCTGGCGTCCCAGGCGAGGCTCATGTTGATCACGTGGGCACCGTTGTCCACCGCCCAGCGGATTCCCTCGCCCACGGCCGCCACCGTCCCGCCGGACAGCGAGCTCAACACCCGGACGGGCATGATGGACACCGACCAGTTGATCCCGGCTACGCCCCGGCCGTTGCCGGTCATCGCACCGATGATGCCGGCCACCATCGTACCGTGGCTCATATCCCGCGCATCGTCGGTGTAGTCGGTCGCGGGCTTGTCATCGGCGAAGTTGCGCCCGGACACGATGGCCGTTGAGTCAAGGTCGGGATGGTCGGGCCGGATTCCGGTGTCCAGAACAGCCACCACCACCTCGCGGCTGCCCGTCGTCACCCGCCACGCGTCGGGGACGCTGATGAGCGGCAAGCTCCACTGCCGCGCGTAGTAAGGGTCACCGGGATCGTATGTCAACGCCACCGGGTAAACCCGCTGGTTGGGCTCGACCGCCACGACTCCGGGCAGCGCAGCCAGCCGGGCTTCCACCGACGGCGACGGGTCCTGCGCCCGGGACTCGACCAGGTAAAAGTTGTCCGCGAGTCGCCGGACCACCTGCACACCGGCGCCGGACCACATGTCGTTGATCGTTTGAACGGGATACTCATCGGTCAGTTGGACGATCCACTGCCCGGGAATCGGTTCCGGCGACAGACCCGCCGGGGAGGACCGGCGGGTCGCGACAGGCGACACCCGATCGGAGGGGGCGGAGGCCGGCTTGAGGACCGGCGCCTGGGCGGCGGGCGTATTGACGAGGCGGATTTCCACCTCAACGACCGCGTCGCCGTCAGGCAATTCGGGGCTCGGGTCGCCGCCACCGTTTCCGCTTCCATCGCCGGATCCGCCGTTTTCGCCGTTGTTCTCATCCCCGTTGCCATTGCCGCCGCCGGGCTCGCCGGGCGACGGTTCGGCCCGGGTCAGAACGACAATGACGGTCGCCAACTGGCCGGGTTCGGCCGCGATACCCACAGAGCGACTGAGATAGCCGGGAGCCCCCGCGGTCAGCTCAAGGTCGCCCGTTCCTACAGGGAGGTCGCGAAACGCAAACGTACCATCAGGACCGGTTAAGGCTTCTCGCTGCGCGACCCGCACGGTGGCGCCGGCGATGGGAGCACCTTCGGGGCTTTCTCCGACCACCGTGCCTTGCAGGTCAAACGTGGCGGCGCTGCTGCCGGGCCACCCGCCGCCGGATCCCGAGCCGAAACAGCCTGTCAGGGCGAGGGCCAAGATCAGCAGTACCGGCACGTGTCGGGTCCAGCCCCGGTCTGACCCGAAGAAGCGAACGGTCGAACTTATCATCACAGGCGGCAGCGTCCTCCTTCGATGCCAATTGCTATCTGCGATGATGAACCATTCGGCTGGGTTGCGCCCGAACCCCTGCCAGGACGGGATGGGAATGGCTGGGCAGCCCGTGCCGCACCAGGGCTGGGTCCGGGAATACACTGGTGCAAGCCGGACGCCGGTTTGGGCTGGCGCCGGCCGCCATCTTTGAGGAAACGGGGTGACGCCAATGCGACGCCGGGTGCGACAGGCGATCAGGCCGGGGCGGGCTTCAGGCGGGCGGGCGCGAAGGCTGGGGATGAACAGGAGGAAGATCCGCCGGCGGTCGCTCGCGCGCCGGCGGGTCGCCGCCGGGAGCATGATGGTGGCCGGCGGAACAGGAGGCAGGCGGCCGCCGAAGGTCCCCGAAGTCTCGCTGGAAGACCCGCTGGTCAAGGCGACCCGGGCCGAACTCCGCCGTTGGGTCGGCCAGCGGGTGCAGCTGATCGTTCCGGCGCACACCATGCCCGACGTCGGCCCGTGGGACACCGACGGGGTGCTTGTGGACGTGCGACACAGCCTGGTCGTCTTGCGCCCGCTTCACGGGCCCAACGCGGGGCTGGAGATTCGATACCCCATCAGCACGGTGCAAGGGTTTGCACCGCTGGAGCGCATTGATCCATCGATTAACCGGTGGGAGTGGGCGGACAGCGCGGGGCGTCCGGGGACAGAGCATCCGGGGAGCGAAACGGGGATTGAGCCGTAACCCGCCGGGCGCCTGGGGCTGGAGCGGGCAAGAGGAACGGGCTCCTATGGCGGCCAGTTCAAGGGCCACATACCGTAACACCGACGCCAAGATGGAAGGGGGGTGTGGAATATGGGTTCCATGAAAACCGTGGCGGTGCGTACGGTAGCCTTGCGGCCCATCGCGGTCAGGTCCGTCGCGGTGCGCCCCATCGCCCTGAGGACGGTGTCGGCTTGCCCGGTGCGGACCGTGGCGGCTCGACCTGCATTCGTGCGAACCGTGATGGTACGCCCCACATTCGTGCGGACGATCGCAGTTCGACCCACATTCCTGCGGACCGTGGCGGTTCGACCCGCATTCGTGCGGACCATCGCAGTTCGACCCACATTCGTGCGAACCGTGTCGGTTCGCCCCATCTCCGTAAGAACCGTGGCCGTCCGCACCGCGTTCGTGCGGCCGACTGCGGTGCGGACCATCTTCGTCCGAGCGCCCGTTCGTGTCATTTCCCTGAACAACGGCGTTCGGACCATCGCCACGAGGTTGTGCTGACGAGCTCGGGCCGGGGGACGTCGCGCCCCTGGCCCGTCGCTTCGTCCCGGACCGGTCCAAGGCGCCCTGCCCGTTGCACGGCGGGGCGCTCGTCTTTACCGGGGAGCACGCGTACGGTATACTGGGACCAGGGTTCGGACAATCGGCAGGCGGGAGGAGTGGGGCGGCATGTTCGGCATCGGTGCGACGGAGCTAGTCATCATCCTGGTGCTGGCGCTCATCATCTTTGGGCCGGGTAAGCTCCCCGAAGTGGGGAAGGCCATCGGCAAGGGCATCCGGGAGTTCAAGCGAGCTACGAGTGCCGCCGCGGACGATGAGGAGACCAAACCGGCCTCGGCCGCGGCCGGCGGCGACCGGGCCGTTGTGCGGAAGGACGACGTGCCGACCACTTGATCCAGTGCCGCCCGGACCGGGCGGCATCACTGGGCTGCCTCCGGAGCCGGGCGCCCCGGCGGCGGGGGCTATCCGCCCCACGATCTTCCGGGCCCAATTCCCGGGAGACGCCACGGAGGCGCGCGGCCTTGAAGATTTTCGCTATCGGAGACTTGCACTTGCCCGGCGGACAGGACAAGCCGATGGACGTCTTCGGCGCCGGGTGGGTCGATCATCCCGTCAAGATCCGGCGTGCGTGGCTTGAGGTCGTCGGCGAGGACGATGTCGTCCTTGTTCCGGGGGATCTCTCTTGGGCCATGGCCCTCGACCAGGCGCGGGAGGATCTGCAATACCTCGCCGGATTGCCCGGCCGCATCGTGCTCATTCGCGGGAACCACGACTACTGGTGGAGCGCCATCGGCAAGGTGCGACGGGCGCTGCCGCCCAATGTCTGCGCGATTCAAAACGACCACATTCTTCTGAAGGGCGGTTGGGCGATCTGTGGCACCCGGGGCTGGAAAGTGCCGGGGGCAGCCGGTTTCGTCGCGGAGGAAGACACGAAGATCTACGTTCGGGAGCAGCACAGGCTGAAGCTGTCGCTTGAAAGCGCCTTGGAGGCCGGAGCCGGCCGCATCATTGCGATGTTGCACTATCCCCCGACCAATGAGCGCCACGAACCGTCGGCGTTCACCCGGATCCTCGAATCGTTCCCCGTCGTTCATTGCGTTTACGGCCATCTGCACGGGGCTGCCCGCCGTCACGGGCTTGTGGGCCGGATGGGAGACGTTCATTATCATTTGGTTTCCTGCGACGCCGTCGGGTTTCGTCCGGTTCTCATCGAGACGATAGACGATTGAAGCCCCGTATGCCGGTGTTTGGCCCCGGCGCCCGCCCGCGGATTGACAGGGTCCACGTTCACGTGTACGATGGCTCGTAGATCAATCAAACGTTTGATTTGCAAAAGGGGGGTGGATCCTCGTGACCACCGCTGCGGTGCGGGAAGGGGAAATTCTGGCTGCCGCGGCCCGCCTGTTTCGGGAAAAAGGCTATCACGCCACGTCCATGCAGGACCTGGCCGAGGCCATGGGAATGAACCGGGGCAGCTTCTACTACTACATCCGGACCAAGGAGGATTTGTTGTTCCGGCTCATGCGGCAAGCCATCCAGGCGTTCATCGAGGCGGTGACGCCCATCGTCGAGCAACCCCTCGACCCCCGTGAGAAGCTGCGCCGTGCCATCGCCACGCACCTGCGGGTGCTGACGGGGATGATGGATGCGGTGGCCGTGTTTCTGCATGAGCTGAAATCGTTGAGTCCCGCGCGGCAGCGGGAAATCGTCGCCTTGCGGGACCGTTATGAAGCGTGCATCCGGGCTATCCTGGCCGAAGGCGCCCAGGCCGGCGTCTTCCGGATCGAGTCGCCGAAGCTTGCGGGATTTGTGGTGCTGGCAGTGATGAACTGGCCGTATCACTGGTATTCCCCCGACGGGGAGCTCGCGCCGGAGGAGCTTGCCGGCGCGTTCGCGCATATGTTGCTCCGGGGCTTTGAACGCCGGGACGGTGAGGAGGAGGGGCAATGACCGATCTGTCGGCGGAACAGCGGCAAATCCAGGACGTAGCCCGCGAGTTCGCCGCTCGAGAATTGGCGCCCCTTGTGCCCGAATACCAACGGCGCCGGTCGCTGCCGCCCGGGATCATGGCGCGCCTGGGGGAGTTTGGCCTCATCGGCATCATGTTTCCCGAGGAATACGGCGGCGCCGGTGGCGACGTCTTGTCCCAGGCTTTGGCCATCCAGGAAATTTCCAAAGTCGACGCGGGCGTCGGCGTCGCCCTCCTCGTACAGGTGTTGGCCTTATTTCCGATATGGACAACAGGAACCGAAGACCAGCGCAGGCGGTATTTGCCCAAGGGGCTCGCGGGCGAAATCATCGGCGCCATCGCCATGACCGAGCCCGACGCGGGGTCGGATTTTGCCGCCATCCGGACGGTGGCCCGCCGGGACGGCGGCGAGTACGTCATCAATGGGCGCAAGACGTTCATCACCAACGGTCCGGTGGCCGACTTCGTCGTTGTGGCCGCCAAGACCAATCCCGGGTCCGGTCGCCGGGGCATGTCGCTTTTTTTGGTCGATAAAGGAACGCCCGGCTTCCAAGTGGCCCGGAAACTCGACAAAATGGGCTGGCACACGTCGGAGACCGCGGAGCTGGTCTTCGACGAATGCCGCGTGGCCGCACAGCAGCTCCTTGGAGAAGAGAACGCCGGGTTTTATTACGTCATGGAAGACTTTAATTTAGAACGGATCCTGTTGGCGGCCCAGTGCGTTGGTCTGGCCGAGGCCGCCTACGGCGCGGCTCGGAATTACGCCCTGTCCCGCCGGCAGTTCGGCCAGGCCATCGCCGGATTCCAGGCGGTTCGCCACCAGCTGGTGGAAATGTACGCCCAATTGCAGCAGGCGCGCCTTTTGCTTCACCAGGCTTGCCGCGCCTACAATGGCGAAGATCGGGTTCTGTGGGCGTCCCTGGCCAAATGGATCAGCTCCGAAATCGTCAACCGGGTGACGGCTCAGGCCGTTCAGATCCACGGCGGATACGGATACATCGCCGATTATCCCGTGGAGCGGTATTACCGGGACGCTCGGGTGTTCACCATCGGCGGGGGAACGAGCGAAATTCAAAAAGAAATCATCGCCCGGCGGCTGGGCCTGACCCAGCCCGGGTCCCGTGCCTAAGCGGGGAGGAAGGCGCGAGCGTGTGTCGAAATCGACAGACGGGACCTGCGGAAGGGGGTGGAGCGCGGGTGAGCGAAGACTGCGTGTTTTGCCGCATCGTGAAAGGCGAACTGCCCAGTGAGACCGTCTACGAAGATGATGACGTCCTTGCGTTTCGCGACATCAACCCCCAAGCGCCGGTCCACGTGCTGATCATCCCGAAACGCCATATTCCGTCCCTGGCCGACGTGGGTCCGGACGATACCGAGCTTTTGGGCCGCATGCTGCAGGTGGCCAAAACGCTTGCTGAAAAGCTGGACATCGCTGCGTCCGGATATCGGGTGGTCGTGAACTGTGGCCGGGACGGGGGACAAGTCGTGTTTCACCTGCACGTTCACCTCCTGGGCGGCCAGCTCCTGGGGCGGCTTGCTTGAGCGGCTGGGCCGCGAACTTGTGCCGGAGGGGGGGAGTCCAAGCCATGGCCGAGGTGCGAGTCGGGAAGAATGAAAGCTTGGATCGGGCCCTGCGCCGGTTTAAGAAGCTGAGCCGCCGGGAGGGCATCCAGTCCGAACTGCGCAAGCGGGAGCATTATGACAAGCCTAGCGTCCGTCGAAAGAAGAAGTCCGCCGCTGCCCGCAAGCGGCGCCGCTGACGGAGAGGACGGTACCCGACCGGCCGACTGCCGGCAGGGACCTCGGGCGGGGAGGCGGCTACGGCCTCCCCTTTTCGTTAGACCATGGTGCTCCCCTGGCGCGCGAACCCGGGAGGCGGGACGTGGAATGGTCGACCGCAAGGCGGTCCTTTCCGCTTTGCTGCTGGTGGCGCTGGCGACGGGATCCCTGGCATTCGGCGCTCCCGGCCTCGCCCAAGCGCCGGCCGAGCTCGTCGTCGCGATTCCTATCGTTGGAACCATTGACGAGGGGTTGGCCGCGTTCGTCGAGCGGTCGGTGAGCGAGGCCGTGGAAGAGGGAGCGACCGGCATCCTCATCGAAATCAATACGTTTGGCGGGAGGGTGGATTCGGCCACCGCCATCCGGGACGCCCTGCTTTCCGCCGGCATACCCGTGATCGCGTTTGTCCGGGAGCGGGCGTGGTCGGCGGGGGCGCTCATCGCCCTTGCAGGCGACACGCTGGCGATGGCTCCGGGCGCAAGCATCGGGGCCGCCGAGCCTCGGCCGGCGGATGAAAAGACCATTTCCGCCCTACGGGCGGAGTTTGAGGCCACTGCGGAGCGCCACGGGCGCGATCCCCTCGTCGCCGCGGCCATGGTTGACCAGCGGGTGGAGATCGAAGGGATTGTGGATTCCGGCGAACTGTTGACGCTGTCGGCGGCTAAGGCGGTGGAGATCGGATTTGCCGATTTTCTCGGCGCCAGCCGGGCCGAGGTGCTCGACCGAGCCGGCTTCGGCGATGCCCAAGTACAGGAGGCCGCGCCCAACTGGGCTGAACGGGTAGCCCGCTTTTTGACCGACCCGACGGTGAGCTCCATCTTGCTGACGGCGGGCATGTTGGGGCTCATCGCCGAAATAACGAGCCCCGGATGGGGTTTTCCCGGTACGGCGGGACTTGCGGCGCTGACGCTGTTTTTCGGCGCCCGGCTGATCACCGGGTTGGCGGGGCTCGAGGTCGTACTGTTGTTTGTGCTGGGCCTTGGACTGTTGCTTCTGGAGTTTCTGTTCGTGCCCGGGTTCGGACTGGCCGGGGCCGGTGGACTGGCGGCCGTGTTCGCCAGCTTGTACTTATCGTTTCCCGACGCGGCCACCGCGTTGACAGCCATCAGTGCGTCGATCGTAGCCACCATCGTTTTGGGCATCCTGCTCATCAGGCGCATGCCCGGCACCGGCCTCTGGCGCCGGATTTCCTTGGAAACACGCCTGGACGATCCCGGGTTGCCGGAGGGCGGGCCGGAAGGTGCGGCCATTGAACCGGGGACGTTGGGCCGGGCGCTGACGCCGCTGAGGCCCGCCGGCACAGTGGATATCGGCGGGCGACGGGTCGACGCGGTGTCCGAAGGCGGATTCATTCCCAAAGGGGCAGCCGTTCAGGTAGTGCGGGCATCGGGTGGCCGGGTTACAGTGAGAGAGTACGAGGAGTAGGCAAGCGCGAAACGACGCGCAAGATCGCGTGACGCGCTCCGGAGGGTGGTGAGGATCGGATGGCGACGTTGAGCGGGTTGCTTCTTCTGGTGCTCGTAGTTGCTGCCGTCTTCCTGTTCTTCAGCTTCATCCCGATCGGATTATGGGTGTCCGCGTGGGCGGCCGGGGTCCGGATCGGGATTTTGACGCTGGTCGGCATGCGGCTGCGCCGGGTACCGCCGGCCAAAATCGTGCTGCCCCTGATCAAGGCGGTCAAGGCCGGCTTGGATGTGGCCATCGATAAGCTCGAAGCCCACTACCTGGCAGGAGGCAACGTCGATCGGGTGGTAGACGCCCTGATCGCGGCCCACCGGGCGCAGATCGAGCTGAGCTTCGAGCGGGCTGCCGCCATTGACCTTGCGGGCCGCAACGTGTTGGAGGCGGTGCAGGTCAGTGTCAATCCACGGGTCATTGAGACACCGGTCGTCGCCGCGGTGGCCAAGAACGGCATCGAGCTCAAGGTGAAGGCCCGGGTCACGGTGCGGGCAAACATCGAGCGGCTCGTGGGCGGCGCGGGCGAGGAAACCATCGTCGCCCGGGTCGGCGAGGGCATCGTAACAACCGTCGGTTCGGCCGAGAGCCACAAAGAAGTGCTCGAGAACCCAGACCGCATCTCCGCGACGGTGCTCTCCAAAGGATTGGACGCGGGCACTGCTTATGAGATCCTTTCCATTGACATCGCCGATGTGGACGTTGGGCGCAACATCGGCGCGCAGTTGCAGATCGACCAAGCGGAAGCCGACAAGAACATCGCGCAGGCCAAGGCCGCGGAACGCCGGTTCGCGGCCCTAGCCCGAGAACAAGAGATGCGGGCCATGGTCGAAGAGATGCGGGCCCGGGTTGTCGAGGCCGAAGCCGAGGTGCCCCGGGCGCTAGCCGCCGCGTTGAAGGAAGGGCGACTGGGTGTGATGGACTACTACGCGATGCGCAATCTCATCGCCGACACCGAAATGCGCCAATCCATCAGCCAAGGAGGCGAGTCGCCCAAGCCCAAGGAGGGCGGCAGCCCGTCGGAGGAGCGCAAGTGATCGTCAGGGCCGAGATTGGAACGGCTCTTTCGGGAATGAAAGGTGAGCAGCCGTGTCATTAGACGAGCTGTTTGCCCTGCTGCTGTTTCTCTACACGGTCGGGGCGGTGGCGACGGGATTGTTGCGCCGCCAGGGCCGGCGATCCGGGACCGGATCTGAGGAGGACAACGGCCTGGACCCGGTTCCCGATATGGACGAACTGGAGCGGCGGCTGCGGCGGGCTTGGCAGGAGGCGCTGGGCGCGCCCGGATCCCCCGGCGGAGGCGAAGACGCCATGCCCGCCGAATTCCCCGAGCCCCGGCAACTGCCGGAACCCGCGGCCGAATCGCTGCCGGGTGGCGCGGCTGAGCCGGTCGCCACCCACTGGCCGACCGACGATGGCGCCTGGTGGTCTGCCGACGGCGGGGAAGACCGCGGTCTTGAATGGGAAGATCCGGTGCTCGCAGGTTCGCCCGGCGGCTTGCCGCCCGAGGCGGCGACGGCCCGCAGCGCGACGTCTGAGCCCGCCGGGCGACCGGTCCCGGAAGCTCTTGCCGCCTTCGTTGCCGAACGGGGTCTGTGGCCCGCGGCCGTCGTCCTCAAAGAGATCTTGGATCCGCCCAGAGCGCTGCGGCCGTACCGGTGGCCACCCCGGGTCTAGTTGCCGGCCCGGGGGCATAGGCTGTCGCAGGAGGGACAGCCGTGGAGCGGATACGCGAGAGTCTAGCCGAGCGGCTGGCAAGCGCCCTGGATTTACCCCAAGACGTTGTGGGCGATTTGCCGAAGACAACCCTCATCGGTGACAGCCGGGTCTTGGTGGAAAACCACCGGGGTCTCATTCGGTACAGTCCTCGCGAGATTCGCATCCGGACCGCCCGGGGCGAGCTGGTGGTGACCGGCACCCGGTTGCATATCGGCAGCATTCTCCGTCAGGAACTGGTTGTGGGCGGGCGCATCCTCCACATCGAGCTCCGTCGGTAGGGAGGATCGGCCTTGCGCCTGCGCTCCGTGTGGCCCGTCATCGGGGGGTATGTTATAATCAGGGCGAAAGGCGGCCGGTTGGAGGCGTTCATCAACCGCGCCGTCGCGGCCGGCGTGCACCTGTGGCGCCTGGAGCGGATCGCCCCCCACCTGCTGGTGGCCCGGGCGGCCGCGGGGGACTTTCCCCGCCTGGCCCGCGCAGCCCGGCTCCACGGGGTTCAATTGCGCATCGTGCAAAAGGCGGGCCTGCCGTTTTTCCTGGCCAGGGCCCGGCGCCGGCACGGTTTCATTGTGGGCGGCGCGCTGTGCGCGGCGTTGCTGTACGGGCTCAGCCAGTTCATCTGGTTCGTCCGGGTTGAAGGAAACGAGCGGCTCAGCGCCGAGGAAGTGCTGGCCGTCGCAGCGGGGGCGGGTTTGCGGCCTGGAGTGCTTCGGGATGAGGTCCGGCGGGACATCGTCGAGCGACGCCTTCACTTGGAGTTGCCCCAGATCGCCTGGACCGCTGTGAACGTGCGGGGAGCGGTGGCCACCGTTCGCGTCGTCGAACGCACCGGACTCGACGTCGATGCGAGAGGGCCGGGGCATATCGTCTCGGCCGGTGACGGCGTCGTGGAGCGGGTGACCGTGATCAGAGGCGAAGCGCTGGTCGCACCGGGAGACACGGTGCGGCAAGGGCAGCCTTTGATCAGCGGCTTGTTGTCTTCCGGTTCGGAAAGCTACGACGACAAGTTGGCCCGGGGCGAGCTTCCGTACGTCCGAGCCGAGGGATCGGTCCGGGGGAGGGTATGGTACCGGGGGTATGGCGAGGCGCCCTTGTTCCGCACGATCGATGAGGATACGGGGCGGGTGCACCGGTTGCTGACGGTGCGGATCGGGGAGCGGGAGTGGACGTTCGGTTCTCCGGAGCCTCCGTTTGCCGACGTTCGGTGGGAACGGCGAGAAGGCGCGTGGAAGCGGCCCTGGGATGTGGGATGGACCTTGCATGTAGCCCATGAGGTTCGCCGATTGCGCGAGCCCGTGGCCGAGGCTTTGGCCCGGGAGGCGGCGATGGCCGCGGCGCTGGCCCAAGCGCGGCAGCAGATGCCTGTGGGGGCGACCGTCGTGCAAGAAGACGTTCAGGTGACGATCGACAAGGAGGCCGGCGTCGTGCGGGCCAGCGCGACAGTGGAAGCGGTGCAGGAGCTGGGGCGATTTTCGCCCGTGGCCATCGGCCAAGAGGAGGGGTAGGCAAAGGTTTGGGCGAAGCGTTGACGCAAGCCCGGTTTGTAGTGACCGACAACGGTGCGGCGCTGGGGGTCTTCGGCCAGCGGGACGAGCATCTGCGCATCATCGAGCGGGCGCTCGATGTGACCATCGTCCCGCGCGGCAACACCCTGGGCATCAGCGGCCACCCGGGTGCGGTGGAGAAGGCCATTCGGGTGCTGGAAGACTTGACGCAATTGGCGGAGCGCCGCCCCTACCTCACCGCCCAGGAAGTGCGGACCGCACTCCGGCTGGTTTCAGAAGGCGGCAGCCCGCTGGCGGCTATGGAGCTCGACGTCATTGTGGTCAACGCCCGGGGGCGGCCCGTCACCCCCCGCAGCGTGGGGCAGCAGCAGTTTGTGGATGCCGTTCGCAACAACAGCCTCGTCTTCGGTATCGGCCCCGCAGGGACCGGCAAGACGTATCTCGCGGTGGCAACGGCTGTGCGGGCGCTCAAAGATAGGGCCGTCAGCCGTCTTGTGCTGACCCGCCCGGCTGTCGAGGCCGGAGAGAAGCTGGGCTTTCTCCCGGGCGACCTGCAGGAGAAGGTCGATCCGTATCTCCGGCCCTTGTACGACGCTCTGCACGACATCCTGGGGTTTGAGAAGGTCCAGCGCTATCTGGAGCGAGGGGTCATCGAAGTCGCCCCGCTGGCTTACATGCGGGGTCGGACGCTGGAAGACGCGTTCATCATTCTCGACGAGGCCCAGAACACCACACCAGAGCAGATGAAGATGTTTCTGACCCGGATGGGGCTCCGGTCCAAAATGGTGGTGACAGGAGACCTTACCCAGGTAGACTTGCCCCCGGACCGCCCGTCGGGGTTGGCCGACGCGCGCCGGGTGCTGGAAGGAACCGGGATCCCGTTCGTCTACCTGACCGGCGCGGACGTGGTGCGCCACGAGCTGGTGGAAGTCGTCCTGCGCGCCTACGAGCGGGACGAGCACCGCCGCTCGCAGGCCCGGGCAGACGGCGCGGCGTGCGGGCCGGAGGCGGGCGGCCATGGACAGTAGACCGAACGGCAGCGGCAACCAGGCGCCCGGCCGCCGGGGCGCCGCACGGGCGCTTGCGTCTGTCCGGGAGGCCGTGTGGGAGCCGGCCATCCGGTTTTTCAGTCGTCCCAGCGGTGCCCGCCGGGCCGTTCTTGTGGCGGGTTTGTACGTGATCATGTTCGTCCTGATGACCGCGAGCCCCGCGCCCGACAGCGTCGACTGGCAAGTGGGCGACGTTGCCACCCGGGATGTCGCCGCGCCGCGGGACGTCGTCAACCGGTTCCGTACGCAGCAGCTGCGGGAACAGGCTGCCCGGGAAGCTGTGCGGGAAGCCGAGCTCGATCCCGTCAACTGGGAGATCAATCCCGCCGAAGCCCTTCGTGCCGAAGAGCGGGTCAAGGCCGCCTTCGAGGTAGTCCGCGCGGCGCAGTCGCCGGCCGAGTCCGCCGCACCAGGGCCCGAGGATGCCGGCTTGACCGATGCGGCCCAGGCGGGTGAGGCCGATGCGGACGCTTCTGGGCCTAAGGCCGGTGTTGCGGGCCTTGATTCCGCTCCTACGGCGCCGTCCGAAGAACTTTTGGCCGAGGTCGAATCAGAGCTTGCGAGCCGCGACGTGACGCTGAGCCGGGAATGGATCGTTTCGGCGCTGCAGTCGGACGGCGCGGTTTTGTCTGCCTTGGAGCGGCAAGCCTTGGCGCTCGTCACGGAGATCATGGGCCAGCGCCGTATCGGGGCCGAGGACGTGGAACAGGAGCGGGAGGCGGTCTCCGAACATCCCAGCATCGCGGACCGCCCGGCCGATGAACGGCGGCTTGTCGCGGAAGTTGTCCAGGCCGCCATCCGCCCGAACCTCATCCCCAGTCCGGAGCGGATGGAGCGGGCCCGCCAGGAAGCGATTCGCTCCGTTGAAGAGGTCACCATTCGCCAGGGACAGATCATCATCCGGCGGGGCGACCCGGTGGAACCGGAACACATCATGATCTTGCAGGACTTGGGCCTGTTGGACGGCCGCCGGAACTATCGGGCTCTGGCCGGTGTAGGCATCTTGCTGTTGCTGCTGTTTGCGGGCACCGGCGTTTATCTTTACCAACACCGGCGCGACATCGCGGCCAGCGAGCGCCAGCTGGCTTTGTTGGGCCTCATCGCTTTGACCGTCACCGGGCTCGCGAAAGTGGGCAGCGTTCTCGACTGGCCGGGAACCGGGTTCCTGGTCCCGGTGGGGCTTGCGGGGTTGCTGGTCACCTTGCTGCTTGACTCTCGTTTGGCGCTTGTGGTCGTTGTGACGCTCGCGGCCGCCGTCGCGGCCCTTTATGGCCTGGACGGGCGGTATTTCGTCGTCGCCCTGGCGGGCGGCATGGCGGGCGTCTACAGCGTTTCCCGGGTGAGCCAGCGATCCGATCTGACCCGGGCCGGCTTGGTCGTCGGCGGCGCCGGATTTTTGGCCATGGTGTCCCTGGGGCTCCTGGCGGACGACTTGTTCCTCATCCAATTTTCGTTTCTGGCGCTTTTGAACGGGATCGTGTCCGCAGTGGGCACCATCGGCTTGTTGCCCTACCTGGAGACGTTGTTCGGCATCACCTCGTCCATCCGGCTCTTGGAGCTGTCCAACCCCAACCATCCGCTGTTGCGAAAGCTTTTGATGGAAGCGCCCGGGACATACCATCACAGCATCCTTGTGGGCAATCTGGCCGAGGCGGCCGCGGAAGCCATCGGCGCCGACCAGCTCTTGGTCCGGGTCGGCGCCCAGTACCACGACATCGGCAAGACGAAGCGTCCGTACTTTTTCGTGGAAAACCAGTTCGGCGGCGAGAATCCCCATGACAAGATCTCCCCGACTTTGAGCACCTTGATCGTCGTGTCGCACGTCCGGGACGGTGTGGAATTGGCCCGGGAATACCAGCTGCCTCAGGTCATCGTCGACTTCATCCGGGAGCATCACGGCACCGACCTTGTGAAGTACTTTTACTCCCGGGCGGTGGAAAACGCCCGGGGCGAGCCGGTGGACGAGCGGGATTTCCGCTATCCCGGTCCCCGGCCCCAGTCGAAGGAGACCGCCATCGTCATGCTGGCCGACGCGGTGGAGGCTGCCGTGCGGTCGCTGGGACGGCCGACGCCGGGGCGCATTGAGGGGCTGGTCCGGCGAATCATCAAGGAGCGGTTGGAAGCGGGCGAGCTCGATGAGAGCGACCTGACGCTGCGGGACCTGGACAAGATCGCAGAGGCGTTCGTTCGGGTGCTGATGGGGATTTACCACAAGCGGGTGGAGTACCCCGAGATCGGGAAGGAACCGGAGGCGAACAAGCCCCGGGAACCGGAGACCAGGAGGGCTTAAACAAGTGGCCGTGATCTTGAGCAACCGTTCAACGGCGTCCTTGCCCCGGGGGCTTGCCGCAGGCGTCCGGGACGTTGCCCGCAAGGCGCTCGCGGCCGAGGGCATGCCCTCATGGGCGGAAGTTTCGGTGACGTTCGTAGATGACAGCGCGATCCGGGAGCTGAACCGCGACTACCGGGGCAAAGACGCCGCGACCGACGTCCTGTCGTTTCCCTTGTGGGAGCCGGACGACATCCGGCTTATCCGGGAGGACCCCCGCCGCTTCCCGGAGCGACCGCTGCCCCTTGGGGACGTGGTCATCTCCCTTGAAACCGCGGCCCGGCAAGCCGAGGAATACGGCCACAGCCTGGGACGGGAGGTCGCGTTTTTGTGCGTCCACGGCGTGTTGCACCTGTTGGGCTACGACCACGAGGACGATGCGGGCCGGCATCTGATGCGGGCCCGGGAGGAGTCAATTTTGTCCGCGGCCGGCTGGCCGCGCGAGGGGCAGGATTCGTGCAGTGAAAGCCCGGACGCTGGCGGATAGCTTCCGGTTCGCCGTAGCGGGTGTGGCCTACACGTGGCGGACGCAGCGGAACTTCCGCATCCACACGGCGGCCGGCGCCGCGGTGGCCGCGGCCGCCCGGGCGCTGGGTGTTGGCGGCCCCGAGCTTGGATTGCTGATTCTTTGCATCGGCGGGGTTATGGCTGCGGAGCTTTTGAACACGGCGGTGGAAGCCGCTGTCGACCTGTGTACCGGGGACCACCACCCCCTCGCAGCCGCTGCCAAAAACGCGGCGGCCGGAGCGGTTCTTCTTTCGGCCGCGGCGTCGGCGGCCGTCGGGTACGTGGTGTTTGCTCCTCATCTGCCAGCGGCGCTGGCGGCCCTTTCGGGAGGAACGCTGGGCGCTTTGGCGCTGCTCGTTCCCCGGGGGCCGAAAGCCGCAAGGGAGGGTACCGGGATGGGTGAGGGATCCGGGCAACAAGCCGTCACGAACGGGCTCATCGACGTCGATGCGCTCATCAAAGCGGCCCGGCAGGCCCGCAAGCAGGCGTACGCGCCCTATTCCCGCTTCCCAGTGGGAGCGGCGATCCTGACGAAGGGTGGCCGGATCGTGACCGGGTGCAACATCGAAAATGCGTCCTATCCGGTAACCCTCTGCGCTGAGCGGGTGGCCCTGGGCGCCGCGGTGGCCAGCGGGGAGCGGGAGTTTTTGGCCATCGCGGTGGTGGCCGATACCGACGAGCCCGTCACCCCGTGCGGGATGTGCCGGCAAAGCTTGGCCGAATTCGCACCGGACCTTGTGGTCATCCTCGCCAACGGGAAGGGCCAGCGGCGCATCACGACATTGGCGGAACTTTTGCCCGGAGGGTTTCGCTTGCCTGAGGGGCGGTCGGAGGCGTGAGCGTTGGGCGAGGCTGAAGTCCGCTCGGGGTTTGCCGCCCTTATCGGGCGCCCGAATGTGGGAAAGTCGACCCTTCTCAACCGGCTGGTGGGGGAGAAAGTGGCCATCGTGTCGGACAAGCCCCAGACGACCCGCCACCGGATCCAGGCGGTACTGACCCGGCCGGACGCCCAGGTGGTGTTCATCGATACACCGGGGCTGCACAAGCCCAGGCACCGGTTGGGAGAGTACATGATCCAGGCCGCCCGCGGCACCTTGTCCGAAGTGGATGTGGTGCTGTTTGTTGTGGACGGGGCGGCCGGCGTCGCCGGCGGCGACCGGCGAATCGCTGAGGAGCTTTCGGGCATCGATACGCCCGTGCTCCTTGTGATCAACAAAATGGATCTGGTCAAGGATCCGGAGGCCGCAGCTAAGCGGTTCGCATCCTTGGGCGGGTTTGCCGGTGCGGTGCCGGTGTCCGCGCTCACCGGCGAAGGCTCCGAGTCGCTCGTCGATGAGATCGTCCGGCGCCTTCCGCCGGGTCCGAAATACTTCCCCGAGGACTGGGTCACGGACAGGCCCGAGGAGTTCCTGGTCGCGGAGCTCATTCGGGAGCAGGTGTTCCACCATACCGAACAGGAGGTGCCCCATTCGGCCGCGGTGGTGGTGGAGGAGATGCGGCGACGGCCCGGGCGGGAACTGGTGGATGTGCGGGCCACCATCGTCGTGGACCGGGAAAGCCAGAAGGGCATCATCATCGGACAAGGCGGCCATCGGCTCAAGCGCATCGGCCAGCTGGCCCGGCTCGAGATTGAGCGGCTTTTGGGCAGCCCCATCAACTTGCAGCTGTGGGTGAAGGCGAAGCCGGGGTGGCGCGATCGCCCCGGAGCGTTGCAGGAATTGGGCTATCGCTAAAGGAGGATCCCGTTGCGGACCAGCGATTTCGACTACGAGCTTCCTGAGGAGCTCATCGCCCAGCGGCCGATGGAGCCGCGGGACCATTCCCGGCTTATGGTGGTGAACCGGGCCACCGGAGCGGTCGAGCACCGGATCTTCCGGGATTTGCCCGGGTTTTTGCAGCCGGGCGATGCCCTCATCCTAAACGACACCCGGGTCATGCCGGCCCGTTTGTTCGGCGTGAAGGCGGAAACCGGCGGGCGGGTCGAGGTGCTGCTCGTGCGCCGGTTGGAACCGGACATGTGGGAAGCTTTGGTCCGGCCCGGCCGCCGGGTGTTGCCGGGGACGGTGATCCGGTTCGGCGATGGCCAGCTCGAAGCCCGGGTAGAGGACCGGACGGATGCCGGCGGCCGCCGGCTGCGGTTTTCGGTCCCGGAGGCCGCAGGGGACAGCGACCCCCGCGCGATCGCCGACTGGATCGCCCGGCTGGGCCAGGTGCCCTTGCCGCCGTACATTAAGGAGCAATTGGACGATCCCGAGCGATACCAGACCGTGTACGCCCGGGAGGAAGGCTCTGCCGCCGCGCCCACGGCCGGTCTTCATTTCACGCCCGAGTTGCTCGCGGCCATCGAGGCCAAGGGCGTTCGGGTAGCGCATTTGACGCTGCACGTGGGGCTTGGCACGTTCCGCCCGGTTCAAACCGAGACCGTGGAGGAACACCGGATGCATACCGAGTACTTCCGGGTTTCCGGCGCGGTCGCCGAGGCCGTGGCTTTGGCCCGGCGGGAAGGCCGCCGCGTCGTGGCGGTGGGAACCACTGCGGCCCGGGCACTGGAATCGGCGGCGGGGCCCGGTGGCACCATTGGCCGGACCGAAGGGTGGACGAACTTGTTCATTTACCCGGGTTACCGGTGGAAGGTGGTGGACGGTCTTATCACTAACTTCCACCTGCCGCGAACGACCTTGCTGATGCTGGTGGCGGCCCTCCTCGGCCGGGAACGAACCCTTGCGGTGTACCGACAAGCGGTAGAGGCCCGATACCGCTTTTTCTCTTTCGGCGATGCCATGCTTATCCTATAGCGCAGGTGGGAATCGGAATGGCCATTCGGTTTCGGATCGAATCGACGTGTCCTCTCACCGGGGCCCGGCTCGGGCGGCTTGCGACGCCTCACGGCGAGGTGGAAACGCCGGTGTTCATGCCCGTCGGTACGCTGGCGTCGGTGAAGGCCATGACGCCGGATGAACTGAGGGGGATGGGATACGGCATCGTGCTGGCCAACACGTATCACCTGTACCTGCGGCCCGGGCCCGACGTGGTGGCGGAAGCCGGGGGGCTTCATCGGTTTATGAACTGGCCCGGGGCCATTTTGACCGACAGCGGCGGTTTCCAGGTCTTCAGCCTGGCCAAGCTGCGCCGCATCGAGGAAGACGGCGTCAGCTTTCAGTCCCATCTGGACGGATCCCGCCACTTCCTCAGCCCTGAAAAGGCCATCGCTATCCAGGAGGCGCTGGGCGCCGACATCATCATGGCGCTGGATGAGTGTCCCCCGTATCCGTGTGATTGGGAGTACGCCCGGCGCTCCGCCCTGCTCACCGCTCGCTGGGCGGCCCGCTGCCGGGCGGCCCACCGCCGGGACGATCAGGCGCTGTTCGGCATCGTCCAAGGCAGCGTCTTTCATGACATCCGGGCCGAGAACACCCGGATGATCACCGGGATGGACTTTCCCGGCTACGCCATCGGCGGCTTGAGCGTGGGCGAGCCCAAGCCGGTCATGATGGAGACGCTCGAACTGGTGACCTCCCTGCTTCCCCAGGACAAGCCGCGGTACCTGATGGGGGTCGGGGCGCCGGAAGACCTGGTGGAGGGGGTAGCCCGGGGCGTGGACATGTTCGACTGCGTGCTGCCGACCCGCATCGCCCGCCACGGGACGGTGTTCACCGCGACCGGGACCGTCATTGTGCGGGACGCCCGTTACGCCCGGGACTTCGGTCCGCTTGACCCGGAATGCGATTGCTACGTTTGCCGAAACTATACCCGGGCCTACATCCGCCACCTGCTCAAGAGCGGGGAAATTCTGGGGCTTCGGCTGACAACGTGGCACAACCTGGCCTTCCTGGCCCGTCTCATGAGCCGCGTGCGCGAGAATATCCGGGAAGGCACCTTTCCCCAGTTTCGGCAGGCGTTTCTCCAGCGGTATCGCTCCAGCCGGGGAGCGGATTTGCGGGAAGGAACGCCAGGGGGACCGTCGAAAGGCCACTAGGCAATGCTTGCCAATTTGCGCTCGCGCAAGGAGTGAGACGGGGATGGTCTTTCTGCAGGCGGAGACGGCAACAGGGGCAGGGCTGCTGGGGGCGCTCTTGCCGTTTTTGCTCATGTTTGCTATCCTTTATTTCCTCCTCATCCGGCCGCAACAGCAACAGCAGCGCAAGCGCCGGGAGATGCTGGACAACTTGAAGAAGGGCGACAAAGTTGTTACCGTCGGCGGCATCCACGGCGAGATCACAGCCATCAAGGACGACGAAATCAACCTGCGCATCGCAGACAAAGTCGAGATTCGCCTGAGCCGGCAAGGGGTCGGCTACGTAAAGGGCCGCGAGTGACGGGAACCGAAGGTGACGACGGGCGTGGGAACCCATGAGGACCTGCGGGCCGCCCTGCGCCGCATCGACGGCCGGGGATACAAAGCATACCAGGACTTGCGGGGGACGTACCGTTTTCCGGGCGGTTGGGAGCTTTCCATCGACCACGTCCAAGGGGACCCGTTCGCAGCTCCCTCCCGGATTCGGGCCCGGGTGCCCGCGGGCCAGGCCGGTTTTCCGCCTGAGCTGTGGCAGACGAGAACGCGCAGGGTGGCCTTGTGCGATTATGTGGCCCGGACGGCAGCCCGGGTCATTCGGCAGATGGCCCGGGGCCGGCGGGGCTCGGGTTCGAGCGGCCGCATCGCCGTCGATGAGCCCGGCCAGCAAGTGCTTGAACGGACGGCGGTGGTCATCGGTCCCGAGTGCGCCGAACTGCGGCTGTCGGTAGGCCTGCCGGCCCAAGGCCGGCGGGTGCTCGGCCGGGCGGCCGAAGAAATGTTGCTCGAGGAGCTGCCCCGGATCGCCGCGGCGGCGCTCTATTATCGCGCCCTCGATCCGCATCGGGTGCGGGCCCACGTCGAGCTGGCCGAAGATCAGGAGTTCATCCGGGGGCAATTGCGGGCCCGGGGCCTTGTGGCCTTTGTGGGCGACGGCGCCATTCTCCCGCGGGAAAGCGGCGTCAGCGATCGACCGATGGATGCGCAGCGCGCGGTGCCCTTTGAAACGCCCCCCGAACTCGCGGTGGAATTTGCCGTTCCCCATCGGGGTGTTGTGCGGGGGATGGGAATTCCCGCGGGCGTCACCTTGATCGCCGGCGGCGGTTACCACGGCAAGACTACCCTTTTGCGGGCGCTGGCGTTCGGGGTGTACAACCATGTGGCCGGCGACGGGCGAGAGTGGGTCATCACCGATGCCGACGCGGTGAAAATACGGGCAGAGGACGGCCGCCGGGTGGAAGGCGTCGACATCAGCCCCTTTATCAACCGCCTGCCCATGGGACGGGATACCCGCCGATTCTCATCCGACGATGCCAGCGGCAGCACGTCGCAGGCGGCCAACATTGTGGAGGCGCTGGAGATGGGCTGCCGGGTGCTGCTCATCGACGAGGATACCTCGGCGACCAACTTCATGATCCGCGACGCCCGCATGCAGGCGCTGGTGGCTCGGGAAAAGGAGCCCATCACGCCGTTCATCGACCGGGTGCGGCAGTTGTACGTGGAGCACGGCGTAAGCAGCGTGCTGGTGGTGGGCGGCGCCGGCGATTATCTGGACGTGGCCGATACGGTCATCATCATGGACGAGTACCGGCCCCGGGATGCGACCGCGGTCGCACGCCGCATCGCGAGAGAATACCCATCGGGCCGGCAACCGGAAGCCGCGGGCCCCTTCGGCCCTGTGCGCTCCCGGGTGCCGCTGCCCCAAACGGTTGATCCGAGAAGGAGCGGAAAGCCCCGGGCCCGGCACCGCGGGGTGGACGAAATCGCGTTCGGGTACGAAGACATCGACCTGCGGCATATCGAGCAGATCGTCCATCCAAGCCAGACCGCGGCCATTGCCGCCGCGCTGGTGTACTTGGCCGAGCGAGTCCTGGACGGCAAAATCAGTATCCGGGAAGCCGTGAAACGGGTCATGGCCGCCATCGACGAAAACGGCCTTGACGTCATCTCGCCCTTTCAGGGGCATCCCGGCGACTACGCCCGGCCTCGGCCCCACGAGGTAGCCGCGGCGTTGAATCGGCTTCGCACCCTCAAGGTCCGGGGAGGATGAGCCAGTGGGACGGCGAAAGGGGCCGGGTCCGCCGAGCCGGTTGGTTACCGTCGACACGGTTCGCCATCACCCGAAAGTGGCAGCGTTCGTTGAGGCGGCCGACCGTCATCTGGCCGCCATCGGCTACACGGAGCACGGTCAACGGCATTCGACCCTCGTGTCCCGCATCGCGTTCAACGTCATGACCCGGCTGGGGTTTGCACAGCGAGAAGCGGAACTCGCGGCCGTCGCCGGGTTCACCCACGACATCGGAAACGTGGTAGGCCGGGAAGGGCATGCGCTGGTGGGTGCGGTGTTGATGGCGCCCATCCTGGACGAGCTGGGGATGCCGCCTGAGGAGACCGCCGAGGTGCTGGGCGCCATCGGCAACCACGAAGAAACCCACGGCCATCCGGTCAACCCGGTGTCCGCGGCCCTCATCCTGGCCGACAAAACCGACGTCCACCGAAGCCGGGTGCGCAACCGGGATCCGGCCACATTCGACATCCACGACCGGGTGAACTATGCCGTCGTCCGCTCGTTCCTGAACGTCGATGGGCCATCCCGGACCATCACCCTTGACTTGACCATCGAGCTCGAGGTCACCCCGGTGTTGGATTATTTTGAGATCTTTCTTCAGCGGATGATCATGTGCCGCCGAGCCGCGGAGTTTCTCGACTGCCGGTTTCACATCGTGATCAACGGCGCGCGGCTTCTCTGAGGCAGATCCCGGTGACGACCGCCCGGGCGGGGGCTCGCACCCTGACAAGTTGTCAAAATTGACAAGCCCCGGGGTCGGGATTATAATGACCCCGTGTGCGCAAGCAGCGGCAAAGCGGCACAGTGGGGAGGAACCGAGTTTGCTCCGGGGGAACGCAGTGCGGATTTTGACCATCCTGCTGATCCTCGCGGTCACCGGTGTGGTCTTGTACCGGTATCCGATGAATCTAGGCCTTGACCTGCAGGGCGGCGTCCACATCGTGCTGGAGGCCCGGGAATCGCCCGGCGCAGCGGTCACCGACGACGCGCTGGAGCGGGCCATCGCCGTCATCGATCGCCGGGTCAACGGGCTTGGCGTGGCTGAGCCCGTTATTCAGCGCCAGGGCGAGCGGCGCATCGTCGTGGAGCTGCCCGGGGTGAGCGACCATCAGCAAGCGGTAGAAGTCATCGGCCGGACCGCGGTGCTGGAGATCCAGGACCCGATGGGCCGGACGGTGCTGACCGGGGCCGATTTGCGGGAAGCCCGCCTGGGGCTGGACCAGTACGGCCGCCCGGCGGTGGACGTGGTCTTCACGTCTGAAGGCGCGGCCCGGTTGGCCCAGTTGACGACGTTGTACGTCGGGCAGCCCATTCCGCACCTTTTGGACGGGGAACTGCTTGTGGCCCCGGTGGTGCAGGGCCCTATTACATCCGGCGAGGCGCAGATCACCGGCAACTTCACCCACGAGGAAGCCCGCAATCTGGCGATCTTGCTTCAGGCGGGCTCTTTGCCGGTCCCGCTCGATGTGGTGGAGATGCGCAACGTGGGCCCAAGCCTCGGGCAGGAGTCCATCGAACGGAGCCTGAGGGCCGGGATCGCGGGTGCGCTTCTTGTGTTGCTGTACATGGCGATGTACTATCGATTGCCGGGGATTTTGGCCGACGTCGCGCTGGGCGTGTATGTGATGCTGATGCTGGCGCTGTTGTCCGGCCTTGGGGCTACCTTGACCTTGCCGGGGATCGCGGGTTTGATTTTGTCGGCGGGGATGGCGGTGGATGCCAACGTCATCATTTTTGAGCGCATCCGGGACGAGCTTCGGGCAGGCAAGGCGCTTCGGGCCGCGGTTCGCTCGGGGTTTGGCAACGCGTTCCGGGCTATCCTCGACGCGAACATCACGACCCTCATTACCGCCGGCGTTTTGTTCTATCTAGGGACAGGGCCGGTCCGGGGATTCGCGGTGACGCTGGGGCTTGGGGTGCTGGCCAGCATGTTCACCGCCATCATCGTAACCCGGTGGCTTTTGGCCGCGGCCGTCGATGCCAATCCGCAAGGAGCGGCCCGTTACTTTGGTGTTGGGGAGGCAGCCTGAGGCCATCATGCCGCGGAGAACTTTCCATTTTGTACGATACGGGCGGCTGGCCGTCGGCCTGTCGGGACTGCTTTTGGCCGTCAGCCTGGCAAGCTTTGTGATCAACGGATTCAATTTGGGCATCGACTTTGCCGGCGGCACGCTGCTGGAGCGGCGTTTCGCCCAGCCGGTCACCGCCCAGCAAGTGCGGGAGGCGCTGGCCTCTGAAATGACCGGCGACGTCGACCTGGGCGGCTTGGTGATTCAGCCGTTGGACGATCCTATGGAAGTGCTCATCCGCACCCGGCCCCTGGATCGAGAGGAGTTGCAGGCGGTGGATCAGCGGCTGGCCGCCGCATTCGGAGACGTGGAAGCGGTTCGGACGGAGCTTGTGGGGCCGGTCGTCGGCGCGGAGCTGGTCCGCCGGGCCTTGTGGGCTGTCGTGCTGGCCGCGGTTGGCGTACTGGGCTACGTCTGGTTCCGCTTTGAGCTGAAGTTCGCTGTGAGCGCCATCGCCGCGGTGATGCACGACGCGGTGGTGGCGGTAGGGGTCGTATCCCTCCTGGGGATCGAGGTCAACAGCCCGCTCATCGCGGCCGTCCTTACCGTCGTCGGATACTCCATCAACAATACCATCGTCATCTTCGACCGGGTCCGGGAGAACCTCCGGACGAGAAAAAACGAGGACTTGGCAGCCCTCGTCAACCGCAGTCTCAATGAGACGCTGGCCCGGACCATCAACACGAGCCTGACGACTTTGCTGGTGATCATGACGTTGCTTGTGTTCGGCGGCGTGACGTTGCGGGACTTTGTGCTCGTGCTCCTGGTCGGCGTGGTCGTCGGAACGTATTCGTCCATCTTTTTGGCCAGCTCCCTTTGGCTCAGGTGGAAGGAACGGGAGGAACGGCTGCGGGCAAGCGCGGGCATTGTTCCCGGTCGCTAGGTGGTGACCGCTGTTGCCCTTCGGTTTCGTCCCCCGGCGTTACCGGCACCTGCGGCGCTACCGCCAGATCGCTGAAGTGCTCCTCCGGCACGGGTTTGGGTACGCGGTCGAGCAGCTCGACCTGCATCACCTGGTTCCGTTCCGGCGCCGGCTGGTGCCGCCGCCGGACTCGGGCCGGACCCGGGGCGCGCGCTTGCGGGCGGCTGTGGAGGAGCTTGGGACCACGTTCATTAAATTGGGACAGCTGCTCAGCACCAGGCCCGACGTGGTCCCCCAGGACATCCGGCAGGAACTGGCCCGCTTGCAGGACCGCGTTCCGCCGGTGCCTACAGAACGGGTCGTTGCCCAGCTGGAACAGGAGCTGGGCCGGCCCGTGGGAGAAGTGTTCGCGTCGTTTGATCCGGAGCCTTTGGCCGCAGCATCCATCGGTCAGGTGCACCGGGCCCTGTTGCCCGGCGGATCCCAGGTGGCCGTCAAGGTGCGCCGGCCTGAGATCGAGGGCATGGTGGAAACCGATTTGGAGATACTTGAAGGCCTGGCCGCGCTGGCCGAGGAACGATTTGGGCGGGAGCGGTTCAGCCCAAAAGAACTTGTGGACGAGTTCGCGCGGGCGCTTCGGCGGGAGATGGACTTTCGCCTTGAGGCCGCGAACATCGAGCGGTTTCGCCGCATCTTCGCCGATGAGCCGAGGGTCCGCCTGCCCAAGGTCTATTGGGAATGGACGACGTCTGGGGTGCTGGTGTCCGAATTCTTCGATGGGGTCAAGATCACCGACCGGGAGGGGCTTGAGCGTATCGGCGCGGATCCTAAGAACCTGGCCCGGCTGGGTGCGGAGGTGTTCCTGCGGCAAGTCCTCATAGAGGGCGTGTTCCACGGCGATCCCCATCCGGGCAATTTTTTCGTCCTGCCGGACGGCCGCTTGGGCGTTGTCGATTTCGGCATCGTCGGGCGCCTCGAAGAGGACGACATGAACGCCATCGCGGACATGATGATCGGCGTCACCCGCCGAGACCCCAATCGGGTCGTCAACGGCCTGATCCGGCTGGGGGCGGTGGCCCGAGGCGCCGACTGGCGGGATTTGCGGCGGGATTTGGCCGACTTGATCGACCGGCATTACGGCCAGCCTCTCGGCCGGATGGAGCTGGGTTCCATCGTCCATGAGGTTTTGCAAGTGACCCACCGGCATCGCATCCGCATGCCCTCCGACTTGTTCCTGCTCGGCAAAGCCCTGGTGGCCATTGAGGGGTTGGGACGGCAGCTGGATCCCGAATTCAACGCGGTGGAGCTGGCGGAACCGTTCGTGCGGGACCTGATTCGCCGCCGGCTCGATCCCGCGTCGATGGCCCGCCGCGCGGCCAAGGAGGCTTCTTCGTACTTGGAAATGCTGGCCCGCCTGCCGGAGAAAGCGGATGAGACGCTGACCCGCCTGCTCGAAGGGAATGTGCACATCCACTTCATTCACGAGGGATTGGAGCGAACCGTTCGCCGGCTGGAGCTCATGGGTAACCGCATGGCGGCCGCGGTGGTGCTGGGGGCGCTCATCCTGGGCTCTGCGATCGTGTTGCAGGCCGACGCGGGCCCGCGCCTGTTCGGCGTGCCCGCCCTGGGGCTTGTCGGGTTTGTCTTGGCCGGCGTGGTGGGTCTTGGCCTCATCATCGGGATTTTGCGGTCCGGCCGCTTTTAGCGGGCAGGGAAGGCGGTCCGGGCGGGCGAAGTGCCAATCGATGCCTGCCCTGGGCAAGGGGGCCTGACCGGTGCAGTTTTTGTTCGTCCTCGCGTTGCTGTTCGCGCTGGCGGTGGCGGTGTTTGCCGTTCAAAACGCCGAGCCGATCACCGTAAACCTCATCCGGTGGCAACTGGAAACGTCGCTGGTCGTGGTGGTGCTGGGCTCCGCTGCTACCGGGGCGATGGTCGCGGGGCTGGTGGGCCTGGTTCGCCAGCTACGGGCCAGCTGGCGCATTCGCCAGCTGCAGTCCCAGGTCCACCGCTTGGAGGAACGTCTGCGGGCGCTGACTGAAAGCGCGGGTCCTCCGTCCAAAGGCGAAGCCCCGCATCGGGACGGACCGCCTGCCTCTACCGACTGATCAATCTGGTGATCCGCAATGCACCTTCACTCTGTCTGGACGTTTACACCGGCGCCGCAACCCGCGTCCGTCGAGCGCCTCGTCCGAGATCTCGGCGTCTCCCAGGTCATGGCTCAGTTGTTGGCTGCGCGGGGGCTCTCAGACCCGCAAGCGGCCTGGGAGTTCCTGCAAGCGGGCGCGGACCGGCTGCACGATCCGAGCGCATTGCCCGACATGGACCGGGCTGCGGACCGGCTGGCCCGGGCGGTGGCCGGCGGTGAACTTGTGACCGTGTACGGCGACTACGACGCGGACGGGCAAACCAGCGTCGCCTTGCTCGTCCGAGGGCTATCGGCGCTCGGGTGCGCGCCCAGGTGGTACATCCCCGACCGGGCCGCGGAAGGGTATGGCGTTCACCGGGAGGCGGTGGAGCGGCTGGCGGCGGAGGGGACCCGCCTTCTGGTGACGGTCGACTGCGGCATCCAATCGTTGGATGAAGTTCGCCGGGCCCGGGAGCTGGGAATGGACGTCATCGTCACGGACCACCACGAGCCGGGCCCCGTCTTGCCCCCCGCTTTGGCCGTGGTCAATCCGAAGCGGGCGGATTCAACGTACCCGTTTCGGGAGCTTGCCGGCGTCGGCGTTGCGTACAAGCTCCTCAAGGCGACAGGAGCCCTCCTTGGCCAGCCGGAATTGGCCGACGGCTTGCTTGACCTTGTGGCCCTCGGCACCGTCGCGGACGTCTGCCCCCTTGTGGGAGAAAACCGGATATTGGTCCGGGCAGGCCTTGAACAGCTGAACTGCGAACCGTCGCCTGGGCTTGCCGCCCTGCTGCGGGTCGCCGGACTTGTTCCGGGGCAGGTTGGGGCTTCGCATGTGGCCTTTGGCCTCGCGCCCCGGCTCAATGCAGCCGGCCGGGTAAGCCACGCGCGGCTGGGCGTGCAGCTGCTCTTGTCAGACGATCCCAGCGCCGCGGAGGCCATGGCCCTCCGGCTCAACGAGGAAAACCGAGCCCGCCAGGAGCTGGAGGGGCGAATGTTGGCCGAAGCCCTGGAACTGGTCGAACGCGGCGATCTCTTGACCGACTGGGTGCTGGTCGTCGCGGGAGATGGATGGCATCCGGGGGTGATCGGCATCGTCGCCTCGCGCCTTTTGGAACGGTTTGCCCGCCCCGCGGTGGTCATCGGGCTTGAGGGCGAGGAAGGAAAGGGATCCGCCCGCAGCATCCCCGGGTTCGACCTGTTTTCCGCGCTGAGCGGTTGCCGGGACCTGTTGATCCGGTTCGGCGGCCACGCGCTGGCCGCGGGCTTCACCGTACACCGCTCCCGCATCGAAGAGCTGCGCCGCCGGTTGAACGACATGGCCGCGTCCATCCTTGGGCCCGCGGACTTGCTTCCCCGGGTGCGGGTGGACGCGGAAGTGGGCCTTGACCGCGTGACGCCCCAGCTCGCGGCGGAGCTGGCGAGGCTGGCGCCGTTTGGCGTCGGCAATCCCGCGCCCGTCCTGGCTGTCCGCCGGGTGCGGGTGGTCGGCGTCCGGTCCGTGGGGCATGACGGCAGCCATCTGAGGCTTTCCTTGCAATGCCCGCGGACAAAGGCGGTGCGGGAAGCGGTCGGGTTCGGCGCGGGCCACCTGGCGGATCCGAACTTGGCCGGGAGTGAGGTGGACGTCGCCTTCGCGCTGCAGTTGGGCGAGTGGCAGGGACGGCCCCGGGCGGAAATGATTCTCAGAGCGTTGCGGCCCCCGGACGCGGGGGCGGAGGCCGCGGCCGCCCTTGACGGCTCAGGGCGGCACGAAGTCGACGCCCCGGGCGTCGGCCGGGGACGTACCATCCCGGTGGCCGACCGGCGGGACCGGGCGCCCAGGCATCCGTTGGCCCGCGTCGCCTACCTGGCCGTCCTGGGATTGTCCGGCGCCCGGGTGCTGGCGGTGGCCGGGCCCGGCGAAGACCCGGACGCACTGTCGCGGGCGGCAGGGAGCACGCTGCAAATTCAGGCGCCGGTCATCCGGAGGATCAAGGACGCACCGGCCGGCAAGCTCGTCGTTGCGGCCGGCGAGGAGTTGGAAGTCGGCGACGACGGCCTCGATGCCTGGCCGGGCCGGGGCCATTTGGTCTTCTTCGGCCTGCCGCTCAATCCGGCCGCGTTCTGGCGGCTCCTGCGGGCGGCGGCCGTTTCACCCGGCTGGTCGGTACATCTGGTTTACGGCGAGGCCGGAATTCAGGAGAGCGCGTCGTGGCTTGAGCGGCGGTATCCCGGCGACGAAGGATTGCGCTGGATCTTCCGGGCGCTCAAACGCCTTTCGGGCCCGGGCGGGCGCCTGCCGCCGCCGGGGCTTGTGGTCGAGTGGGTGCAGCACCGCTGGACCGGCATGGTGGACCCCGCCGGGGTGCGGCACGCGATCGAGGTCTTTGCCGAGCTGGGGCTTGTGGTGCGGGAGGACAGCGGGTGGCGCCTGGCGGCGCCGGTTCCCGCCAAGGTGGACGTTGCCACATCGGTGCGGTATAATGACGGTGTAAAGACAAAACACGAGTTTGCCTCGTTTAGCCGGATGGCCCTTGTGGCCAGTCCGGCCCGTTTGATCGCGGCGGCTGCCGAAAGGAGCGGGCCCGATGGATTTGCGGTCGCTCATCCGGGAGATCCCGGATTTTCCCCGACCGGGCGTAAACTTCAAAGACATCACCACATTGTTGACTAATGGAGAAGCCTTGCGCGAAGTTGTGGAGCGAATGGCCGCGCATTTTCGCGATCGGAAACCGGAACGCATCGTCGGCGTCGAATCTCGGGGCTTTTTGCTGGGGGCTCCCCTTGCGTACGAGCTGGGCGTCGGGTTCGTCCTGGTGCGGAAACCCGGCAAGCTGCCGGCGGAAAAGATCCGGGTCGAGTACGAGCTTGAGTACGGCCGGGACGCGCTGGAAATTCATGTCGACGCGATCGAGCCGGGACAGCGGGTTCTCATCGTCGACGACCTTTTGGCCACCGGCGGCACCATGGAGGCCGCGGCGCGGCTTGTGACGCAGCTTAAAGGGCGCATCATCGGGTTCGCGTTCCTGATAGAGCTGGCGTTTCTCGGCGGCCGCCGCAAGCTGGGAGATTACGAGGTGCTCTCGCTGGTGACCTACGACGAGTAGCGAGAGTGCCGTGGTGCTGGTGACGACGGGCAAGCGAGACGTCCTAATCGAAAAAGTCCTCGCCTACTATCCCGAAGCGGACGCGGCGAAGCTTGCGCGCGCCGTGGAGCGGGCCCGCGCAGCCCATGCCGGGCAGTATCGGGAATCAGGCGAGGACTTTTTTCAGCATCCCTACGAGGTGGCCTGCATCCTGGCCGACCTCGAGATGGACGTCACGACTATCGTCGCCGGGCTTTTGCACGACGTTCTGGAGGACACCGAGGTCACCCGGGAGGAACTGGAGGCGGAATTCGGCGCCGATGTGGTTCGCCTCGTCGAGGGCGTCACCAAGCTGAAGAAGTTGACGTTCCAGTCCCGGGAAGAGCAACAGGCCCAATCGCTGCGCAAGATGTTCCTGGCTATGGCCGAGGACCTGCGGGTAATCGTGATCAAGCTGGCCGACCGGCTGCACAACATGCGCACGTTGCGCCACCTGCCGGTCGAGCGGCAACGGCGGGTGGCCACCGAGACGCTTGAGATTTACGCGCCCTTGGCCCACCGGCTTGGGATGTGGTCGATGAAATGGGAGATGGAGGACCTTGCCTTCCGGGCCCTCTACCCCGAGGAGTACGCGGACCTCGTGCGGCGCATCGCGCGCCGGCGGGAAGAACGGGAAACCGAGCTCAAGCAAGTCATCGCCACTTTGGAGGAGCGCCTCCGGGAGCTCGGCATCCGGGGGACGATGCAGGGGCGGCCGAAGCATCTGTACAGCATCTTTCAGAAGATCCGGCGGCAAGGCAAGGACCTGAGCGAGATCTACGATCTCATGGCCGTCCGGGTCATTGTGGGGACCGTGAAGGACTGCTATGGGGTTTTGGGGCTCGTCCATTCGCTTTGGAAGCCGATTCCCGGGCGGTTTAAAGATTACATTGCGATGCCCAAGTCCAACATGTACCAGTCGCTGCACACGACCGTCATCGGTCCCCGGGGCGAGCCACTTGAGATTCAAATCCGGACCCACGACATGCACCGCATCGCGGAAATGGGCATCGCGGCCCACTGGCTGTACAAAGAAGGCAGAACGACAAGCGAGTTTGAGGAAAAGGTCGCATGGCTCCGCCAGGTCATGGAATGGCTGCGGGAGATGAAAGATCCGCAGGAATTCATGGAGACGCTGAAAATCGACCTGTTTGAGGATGAGGTGTTCGTCTTCACGCCCAAGGGCGACGTGAAGAGCCTGCCGGCCGGAAGCACGCCGGTGGACTTCGCGTTCGCGGTGCACACCGACATCGGGATGCACTGCGTCGGGGCTCGGGTCAACGGCAAGATGGTCTCGCTGGATTACCGCCTGCACAACGGCGACTTCGTCGAGATCTTGACGTCCAAGAACGCGAGCCCCTCGCGGGACTGGCTGAACCTGGTCAAGACGTCCAAAGCCCGCAGCAAGATCCGCAGCTGGCTCAAGGAAACCCGGCGGGAAGAAGGCGTCGCCCGGGGTCGGGACATGCTGGAGCGGGAAGCCCGCCGGCTGGGGCTCGATTCCGCCGAGCTGTTCCGGTCCGATCGGATGCAGGATCTGGCCCGCAAATACGGTTTGGCGGATCCAGAGGATGTTTTCGCCGGAGTCGGTTTCGGGCAGGTCACCGCCGGGCAAGTGCTGGCCCGGCTTTTGGGCCGCCAGGAGCTGGACGCCCGCCGCCAAAAGCTGCGGGAACGGCGCCGCTCCCACGGTTCGGGACAAGCCGCGGGCGTATCCCAAGGCGTGCGGGTCCGGGGGGTCGACAACGTCCTCATCCGGTTCTCCCGTTGCTGCAACCCGGTGCCGGGCGATCCGATCGTGGGCTACATCACCCGCGGGCGGGGCGTTTCGGTGCACCGGCGCGATTGCCCGAACCTCATGGCCATGAAGGACGAGGGCCGGCAGCTGGAGGTTGACTGGAACACGTCGGAGGCAGCCACCTACCCGGTTGACATCGAAGTGGAGGCCGTGGACCGGGTAAATCTTCTAGCGAACATCATGGCCAGCGTTTCCGACGGCCGGACCAACATCGGCGCCGTTCAGGCGCGCACCAACCGGCACAAGCTGGCCACTATCCATCTCACGGTGGACATCCACGACGTGGATCATATGCAGTCGGTGATCAACCGGATCAAGCAGGTCGACGGCGTGCTCACCGTCCACCGGGCCGGCGCCAACTGAAACCGGGATCGAGGACAAAACAAGAAGCGGGGGATGGACGATGCGCGCCGTCGTGCAACGGGTGCGGTGGGCCCAGGTCACCGTCGACGGGCAAGTGGTGGGCCGGATCGGCCCGGGGCTTTTGGTCCTTTTGGGCGTTGGGCGGCACGACAGTCCCGAAACAGCCGAAGGGCTTGCGGACAAGCTCGCCCGCCTGCGGGTGTTTGACGACGAGCACGGCAAGATGAATCGCGCGCCGGATGAAGCGGGGGCCGAGTTCCTTGTGGTTTCCCAGTTCACGTTGTACGGCGACGTGCGAAAAGGGCGGCGGCCGAGCTTCACCGACGCCGCGCCGGCCGATATGGCCCAAACTTTATATGAGCGGTTCCAGGATGCCTTGCGTCGAAGGGGGTTCCGGGTCGAATCAGGCCGCTTCGGGGCCCGCATGCAGGTGCGGCTTGAGAACGACGGCCCGGTGACGCTTTGGTTTGACACGTCCGATGGCTTACAGTACAATTAGCGGAGCCAATCCGCCCAAGGAGGCCGCCCAATGTTCTTTGCGACGTTGCGCAAGCATATGCGCTGGCTCATCATCGTAGTGGTGGCGGCGTTCGTCGCAGGTTCGTTGTATGTCGGATTCAACTTCGGCCAAACCGCGGGCGAAGCGGCATCGCCGGTGGCCGAGGTCAATGGTCGCGCCATTTCCTCTGCCGAGCTCCAGCAAGTGTATCTGAACAACGTCCGCGTGTACAACCAGTTGTTCGGTACGGTCCCGGGCCCGATGGCCGAGGAGCTCAGGTACTTATCGCTCAATAGCCTCATCGATAGCTACTTGACGTTGGAAGCCGCAAGAAGCGCCGACCTGCCGGTAGACCCGCAGGAGATCGACCAAGTCCTTGAGGACATCAAGGCCGGATTTTCGGATGACGCCGCCTACCGGGAAGCGCTGGCGGCCGGCGGTTTGACCGAAAGCCGGCTCCGGGATTTGATCCGGGACGATCTTCTTGTGCAGAAGTTCCAGGAGCACATCCGCGCACAGGCGCAAATTACCGATGACGACGTTCGCCGGGCCATGCGGGAAGTGCGGGTCCGTCACATCTTGATCGAGCCTGAGCGGGCCGATGACGGTGCGACGGACGAAGCCGCTTGGGAGGCGGCCTTGGCCCGGGCCCAGGCGGTGCGGGAGGAGATCGCATCGGGCAAGCCGTTCGAAGAAGCGGCTGCCGAGTACTCGGCGGACGCCGCGACCGCGGGAACCGGGGGCGATCTGGGCTGGGTCGGTCAGGACTCCGGCCTTGAGCCGGACTTTATCGATGCCGCCTTGGCCCTGGTTCCCGGCCAGGTGAGCGAACCGGTGCGCACGGCGTACGGTTATCACTTGATCGAGGTGACCGAGCGGCGGGAGCCTACGGACGAAGAATTCGCCGAAAAGCGCGAGGAAGTGATGGCCCAGCTGCAGGCGGCTGCCGGTCAGGAGCGATGGCTGTCTTGGATGGCCCAGCAAAGGCAGCGGGCCGACATCGTCATCCACGATCCGCAGCTTAGGGCCCGCCAGCTGGTGGAATCGGGACAACTGGAAGAGGCTGTGGGCTATTATCAACAAGCCATCCAGCAAGATCCGTACAATCCGTACCTCCATGTGTCGCTGGCCCAAGTGTACCGGCAACTGGGGCGCTTGGACGAAGCCATCGTCGAGTACGAGGCCGCCGCCGAGCAAGCGGATCGTGACCCGGATTTGTGGGTGGAGCTGGCCCAGGCCTACCGGGAAGCGGCCCGGGATGATGACGCCGTTGAAGCGCTGCGGCGGGCCGGCGAGCTCAACCCGTGGGACGCGGGGCTTCAGCTGACGCTCTGGCAGCTGTTCACGGAAATGGACCGGCCGGAAGACGCAGCCAAAGCCAGCGAGCGTCTGGCGGCCATCCAGGAGGCATTGCAGCAGCAGGCGGAAGACCCCGCGGGCGAGGTGCCCGGGGCGGAACCGGACGCCGCGGACAGCGGGGAGTCCCCGGCTGCGAGCGACGGACAAGCCGCGGGCGGCGATAACTAGAAGACGAGCAATGCGTTTTTGACGGATGGACGGCGTGGCGGAATCCTGGCGGGATTCCGCCTTGCGCATGAAAGGCGGGGTGATCGGGCTGGCGAGGCTTTCCGCACCACGGGGCACAGCTGATATCATGCCCCAGGAGGCCCGTCGGTGGCAGGAGTTGGAACGGGTTGCCCGGCAAGTGTTCGAGGCGTACGGCTACGGTGAAGTCCGCACGCCCATCTTCGAATACACCGAGCTGTTTCAGCGGGGCATCGGCGAGGCTACCGACGTCGTGGACAAGGAGATGTACACGTTCCGGGATCGGGCGGATCGGAGCTTGACACTGCGCCCGGAAGGAACGGCCGGGGTCGTCCGGGCTTACCTGGAACATCGCCTGGACGGCGCTGCCCAGCCGGCGAAACTGTACTATCTGGGCCCTATGTTTCGGTACGAGCGGCCCCAAGCGGGACGGGCCCGCCAGTTCCATCAGCTGGGGGCGGAGTGCATTGGGACGTCCGATCCGGCGGCCGATGTGGAAATGATCGGGATGTTGGCCGGATTATTGCGGAGGCTGGGCCTGGACGGGTTTGAGGTTCGCTTGAACAGCATCGGCTGTCCCCGTTGCCGGCCGGCCTACGTGGCCCGATTGCGGGAGGCGGTGGCGAGCGTCGTCGAGCAACTTTGCCCAAGCTGCCGGGAGCGCTACCATCGGAGTCCCTTGCGCCTCTTGGACTGCAAGCGGGAGTCGTGCCAGCGCCTGACCGCGGGCGTGCCGGTGCTGCTCGATGCGCTGTGCGACGAGTGCCACGGGCACTTCCGGCAGGTGCGGCAACATTTGGACGACCTTGAGATCGAGTACCGGTTATGGCCGCGGCTTGTGCGGGGCCTGGATTACTATACGAAAACGGTCTTTGAGCTGATCTCGCCCGATCTCGGCGCTCAAGACGCGCTGGGCGGCGGAGGCCGCTACGACGGTCTGGTCGAAACGCTGGGCGGCCCGCCCACGCCGGGCGTCGGATTCGCGGCCGGCATGGAACGCATCCTCCTCGCGCTGGCCAAGTCCAGGCCTCAGGAGACCGCATCGGGAATCGACGCCTTCGTCGCCCACCACGGGGCCGAAGGGCGGCGGGCTGCGGTGCGGATTGCGGCCCGGCTGCGGGACGCTGGCCTTCGAGTCGAGATCGATTACCTGAACCGGAGTCTCCGGGCGCAGATGAAGCAAGCCGACCGGCAGCGCGCGCGGGCGGTCGTCATCGTCGGAGAAGATGAAGCGGCCCGGGAAGCGGCTCGGGTTCGGGATATGGAGACCGGCCGGGAGCAGGAGGTCCCGGAATCCAATCTGTTGCACGTTTTGGCACAAGGAGGCAATTGACGGATGGAGACGGGGCGACGGCGCTGGCAGCGAACCCACGGATGCGGCGAGCTGCGGCTTGGGCACGTCGGGCAGGACGTCGTCCTGAACGGCTGGGTTCACCGCCGCCGGGACCACGGCGGCCTGATCTTCATCGACCTGCGGGACCGCAGCGGCATCGTGCAGGTGGTCTTCAACCCGCAGGTGGACGCGGCGGCGTATGAGGCCGCGGACGGGTTGCGCAACGAGTACGTCGTTTCGATCCGCGGCCGGGTGCGGCGCCGGGTGCCCGGTGCTGAGAATCCCCAGCTTCCCACCGGGGAAATCGAAGTCGATGGAATGGCAGTGGCGGTGTTGAGCCGGGCCAAGCCGCTGCCTTTTTCCCTGGACGGTCGGGCGGAAGTGGATGAGGCGGTCCGGTTGCGCTACCGGCCGTTGGATCTGCGGCGCCCGGCCATGCAGCGAATCGCGATCCTGCGCCACCGGGTGGCTATGGCTGTCCGGACGTTTCTGGACAGGGAAGGATTTTTGGAGATCGAGACGCCGATTCTAACCCGCAGCACCCCCGAAGGGGCTCGGGACTATCTCGTCCCGAGCCGGGTCCATCCGGGCAAGTTTTTCGCCCTGCCCCAGTCGCCCCAGCTCTTTAAGCAACTGTTGATGGTGGCGGGGATGGAGCGCTACTTCCAGATCGCGCGCTGCTTCCGGGACGAGGACTTGCGGGCCGATCGCCAGCCCGAGTTCACCCAAATCGACGCGGAAATGTCCTTTGTCGACGTTGACGACGTTCTTGACGTGATGGAGCGGCTGATCGTGCACGTCTTCCGGGAGGCCGCGGGCATCGAGCTTCCGACGCCCTTCCCGCGCCTTTCCTACGACGAAGCTATCGACCGGTACGGCAGCGACAAGCCGGACCTCCGGTTTGGCATGGAACTGGCCGACGTGTCGTCCGCGGTGGCAGGCAGCGGATTCCAAGTGTTCGATCGAGCCCTTTCGGCCGGGGGGCGGGTGAAGGCGTTGACCGTCCCCGGCGGCGCGGCCATGAGCCGCCGGGAAATCGATCAGCTGGTGGAGCTCGCGATCCAATGGGGAGCCAAGGGTCTTGCATGGATCGCGGTGCACGAAGACGGGGTGCGCTCGCCCATCGCCAAGTTCTTCGAACCGCAAGCGATGGACGGGCTTCTTCGGGCCGCGGGCGCTGGGAAAGGGGATCTGGTGCTGCTTGCCGCCGACCGCCGGGAGACGGCTGCTGAGATTCTCGGGCGGTTCCGGTTGCGCTTGGGCCGGGAGCTGTTCCGGCCTGATCCGATGCAGTTTGCTTGCGCGTGGATCGTGGACTGGCCGCTTCTGCAGCGGAATGCCGAGACGGGGCGCCTTGAGCCGGCCAACCACCCGTTTACCGCGCCGGTCGATGAGGACATCCCGCTGCTTTCCACCGATCCGGAGCGAGTTCGGGCGAAGGCCTACGACCTTGTCGTCAACGGCTATGAGCTGGGCGGCGGCAGCATCCGCATTCACCGCCGGGATTTGCAGGAGACGGTGTTCCGGACCATCGGGTTGTCCGGCGAGGAGGCGGCGGACAAGTTCGGGTTTTTGCTTGAGGCCTTCGAGTACGGCGCGCCGCCCCACGGCGGCATCGCCTTCGGCCTGGACCGGCTGGTGATGCTGCTTGCAGGGACCGACAACATCCGGGACGTCATCGCCTTCCCCAAGACGCAGAACGCCAGTTGCCTGCTGACGGGGGCCCCGTCGGCCGTGAGCGAAGAGCAGTTGCGCGAGCTGCACATCCGGGTCCGATGATCGCCCGCCTGGCGACGACCGGCCGGGCTGGGAAACACCGACCGGTTGCCCCCGCTCGCGGGCGTGTGGTATGATCCTAGTGGCAGGATAACGTTGCCTGCCGTGTACGCGACGGGTCCGGTCTTGTTATGAGCCAACACCTTTTGATGAGGGAGTTCGGCTCTGGGCGTGGCGTGCACGCCCCGGGGTTCCGGGGAAGCCCACAAGCGTCCAGGAGGACACCCACCTGCGGGAGCGCAGGTTCATCAACGGCCGGACTTGGCGGCATGGCGGGATTTTTCCGTGGGCGGGAGGGTGCGCCATCCTCCCGTTTTTCTGTTTCACGGAGCGGAATCTCCTTGGCCCTCGGACGGGAGGGCGGTGCCGGAAGCGGTCCCGGAGGAGGTGGCGTACGTAATGGATTTGTTTGCCGGCGTGGAAGAGGAAGCCCGGAAGGTTCACGCGCCGCTGGCTGCCCGCATGCGGCCCCGGGACCTGGATGAAGTCGTCGGGCAGGAGGCGCTGATCGGCCCGGGACGGCCGCTTCGGGTCGCGGCGGAGACGGGCCGGCTCACCTCCATGATCCTGTACGGGCCGCCCGGGTCGGGCAAGACGACCATTGCGCAATTGCTTGCGAGCCAATCGGGGGCGGCTTTCGTCCGGCTGAACGCGGTCGAGGCCGGCGTCGCAGACGTGCGACGGGTGCTGGAGGAGGCCCAGGCGCGCCTGCGCTACCACGGGCAGCGAACGGTGCTGTTTCTTGACGAGATTCACCGTTTCAACCGGGGACAGCAAGACGCCTTGCTGCCGGCGGTGGAAGACGGGACGGTGGTGCTCATCGGGGCGACCACCCAAAATCCGTACTTCTCGGTCAACGGCCCGCTTTTGTCCCGGGCACCGGTTTTCCGGCTCGAACCGCTCTCCGACGGGGACATCGCGCAGCTCATCCGGCGGGCCCTTGCGGATCCTGAAAGGGGGCTTGGGCAGCAGGCTGTGAAGCTTGAGCCCGGGGCTGAGGCGATGTTGCTTCGGGCCGCCAACGGCGACGCCCGCGCGGCCTTGAATGCCCTCGAATTGGCGGTTCAGGCCAAAAGCGCCCGCACGCCCCAGGAGCCGTTGACCCTTACGGCGGAAGACGTTGCCCAAGCCGCCCAGGTACGGGCCGTGGCGTACGACGGGGCGGGCGACGAGCATTATGATACGCTGTCGGCGTTCATCAAGAGCATGCGGGGCTCCGACCCGGACGCGGCGGTCTATTGGTTGGCCCGGCTCTTGGAGGCGGGCGAGGATCCCCGGGCCATCGCCCGGCGGCTCATCATCCACGCCGCGGAGGACGTGGGCAACGCGGATCCCCAGGCACTGGTGCTGGCGGTGGCCGCGGCCCAGGCGGTGGAACACGTGGGCCTTCCCGAGGCCCGCATCCCGCTGGCACAGGCGGCTTTGTACATCGCCACCGCGCCGAAGAGCAACTCGGCCTACAAGGCCATCAGCGCGGCGCTGGAGGCGGTGCGGACTGAACGCTGGGAGCCGGTGCCCGTTCACCTAAGGGACGCGTCGTATCCGGGGGCTCGCCGGCTGGGGCACGGGGATGGATACTTGTATCCCCACGATTTTCCCGGCCACTACGTCCGCCAGTCGTACTTGCCCGGAAATGTGGCAGGCCGCCGGTTTTACGAGCCCTCCGATCAGGGTTTTGAGGTTGACGTGCAGGAACGGCTCAAGCGGTGGCGGGACGGTTGACGCCCCCAAAGCCCCATGCTATCATGACCTGGGCAAAGACAGGCAAACAGGTCGGGATTTGCGGGTGCCGCGTGGGCGCCCGCAGGGAGGCGGGAAGCGGTGCGCATATCGACGCGGGGCGAGTACGGATTGCGGGCCATGCTGGATCTGGCCATCCATGGGGGCGAAGAGCCCGTTCCGCTCAAACAGATCGCTGTGCGCCAGGGCATTTCCGAACATTACCTGGAGCAGCTTATGGGAGGCCTTCGCAAGGCGGGTCTTGTCACTAGCGTCCGGGGCGCCCAGGGCGGATACCGGCTGGCGGCCGATGCCCGGGAGATGACGGCGGGTCAGATCTTGCGGGTCCTGGAAGGATCCGGGAACGTGCCGTTTGGGGAACCGGCTTCCGCGGCGCCGAGTCCTGATCCCCTCACTCGCTGCGCGACCCGTCACCTCTGGCAGCAACTGGCCGGCCGGATCAATGAGCTTCTGGATTCGGTTTCGCTGGCGGACCTTTTGGCCGCGGCCGAGGAAGCCCGGGCCCGGGAAGGCGCGTACATGTACCACATTTGACGGGGCCGCCCGTTCGGCCCTGACGGGGCAGGTGGCGGGTATTGATTTATCTCGACTACGCGGCCACCACGCCGCTGGACGCGCGGGTTCAGGCCGCGATGGAGCCTTGGCTGGCCGGCGATTACGGCAATCCGTCGTCGCTGCACGCGCCGGCGCGCCGGGCCCGCGCCGCCATTGACGAGGCCCGGGAACGGGTGGCGGCGGCCATCGGCGCCCGCCCCTCGGAGATCTACTTCACGTCCGGGGGCAGCGAAGGGGACAACTGGGCGATCAAGGGAACGGCTTGGGCGTCGCAAGAGAGGGGCCGCCACGTGGTCGTATCGGCCATCGAACATCAAGCGGTTCTGGCGCCGGCCCGGTTTTTGGCCCGGCAAGGCTGGGAAGTGACGATTGCGCCGGTGGACGGCGAGGGGCTCGTCGATCCCGATCGCCTGGAGAAGCTGTTGCGCCCCGACACGGTGCTGGTGGCCGTCATGCACGGCAACAACGAAATGGGGGCCATCCAGCCGATAGAGGAGATCGCCCGGCGTACGGCCCGGCGGCGAATCCCTCTCCTGGTTGACGCGGTGCAGACCGCAGGCTTGCTGCCGTTGGACGTCAACGAGCTTGGGTGCGACCTGCTGGTGATGTCGGCCCACAAGTTCTACGGGCCGAAGGGTGTCGGCGCGCTCTACATCCGCCGCGGAACGCCGGTCGAGCCCCTCATTCACGGCGGCGGCCAGGAGCGAGGACTCCGGGCTGGGACGGAACACGTGGCTGGCATCGTCGGGTTGGCCCGGGCGCTGGAGCTCGCCCGTGAGGAGATGGATCAAGAGGTGCCGCGGCTTTCGGCCTTGCGGGACCGGTTGTGGGACGGGTTGCAGGCGAAGGTGCCCGGAGTGCGGTTGAACGGCCCGAGAATCGAGCGGCTGCCCAACAATGTCAACGTCACGATTCCGGGCATCGACGGCGAGTCGCTGTTGATGAACCTGGATCTGTTGGGCGTGGCGGTTTCCAGCGGTTCCGCGTGCACGTCGGGTTCGCTGGAACCGTCCCACGTCCTGTTGGCTATGGGGCTCGCGCCGGACGAAGCCCGGGCATCCTTGCGGCTGACGGTGGGCCGGCAAACGACGGAGGAGGAAGTCGACGCCGCGGTGGACATCGTCGCCCGCGCGGCCGCGCGCCTCCGGGAGAAAGCGCCGGGCTTTGACCGGACCTCCGTTGCCTCGGGTACGCCGGCTCGCCCCACCGAAAAAGGGAGCGGGTGAGTGTTGTGAACCGAATTCAGCTGCCGCCGGGCTGGCCGCTGCCGCCGGATGCGCCGCCCAAAAGCCGCATCCGGGTCGTAGTGGCCATGAGCGGCGGCGTGGACAGCTCGGTAGCGGCCGCCTTGCTCGTGCGGGAGGGCTTCGACGTCATCGGCATCACCATGCAGCTTTGGCCATCGGACCTGCCGCTGGGCGAGCGATCGGAGAGCGGCTGTTGCAGCCTGACGGCAGTGGAGGACGCCCGCCGGGTGGCCCACCGGCTCGGCATTCCCTACTACGTTGTCAATTTCCAAGAGCCGTTTGAAGAAGCGGTCATCGAGCGGTTTGCCGAGGAATACTTGCGGGGCCTGACGCCGAACCCGTGCCTTGTCTGTAATCAGGCGGTAAAGTTCGGCGCGCTGCTGCACAAGGCGCAGGAGCTGGATGCGGATTACGTAGCCACGGGCCACTACGCGCGGATCGGATTCGATCCGGGCCTCGGCCGCTACGTGGTCCGCAAGTCGGCCGACCCCCGCAAGGACCAGACGTACACCTTTTACGGCCAGACCCAGGAACAGCTGCGCCACACGTTGACGCCGTGCGGGGAGTACACCAAGGACGAGATCCGGCGATTGGCCCGAGAGATGGGGCTCGGCGTGGCGGCCAAACCGGACTCGCAAGAGATTTGCTTCATCCCGGACAACGACTACCGCCGGTTTCTCCGGGAGTACCGGCCTGAGGCCCAACGCCCGGGGCCCATCCTGGACATCGAAGGCCGGGTGATCGGCCAACACCGGGGTATCGCCTTCTACACTGTGGGCCAGCGGAAAGGCCTTGGCATCGCCACCGGCGAGCCCATGTACGTGGTCCGCATCGATCCCGAGCAAAACGCCTTGATCGTGGGGCGGGAATCGGACGTTTTCGGAGCTGCGCTTACGGTCCGGGACGTCAACTGGGTAAGCATCCCCGGTTTGGACGGGCCCCGCCGGGTGACTGCCAAGATCCGGTACAACGGGGTCGAAACGGGGGCCGTGATCGAACCCGTTGACGACTCCCGGGTTCTCTTGCGCTTCGACGAACCCCAGCGAGCCATCAGCCCCGGGCAGGCTGCGGTCTTTTACGACGGTGATCTGCTCTTGGGCGGCGGCATTATCGAAACCGCCCTCCGCCCGGACGGGTGGCCGGTGGGAACGACCGCGGGGCATACTAGCCTAGAGCGGATGTCCACATGAGGAGAAGGAGCTGACGGCGCACGATGCGGGGATGGACATGGGGGTTCTTGGGCTTTGCCCTTGGGGCGTACATGATGGCCAGAAGCGACTATCGCACGCGGCGGATGTGGATGCGCCGGGCCCGTCATATGGGACGCCGGCTGGAGAAAGCCGCTCGGGCCGTGCGCTCGCCCGGCATGAAGTGGATCGGCAACGCGGTCGAGTCCTTGGCCGCTCGGTAAAACGGCACGCCCGCCGCGCGCGGCGGGCTCGGGTTGGCCCGGGCGAGCGGCTCCACCAGCCGGCTCGCCCGCTTTCTGTTTGCTTGACACGGTCTGGACGAGTTGCTACGATTAAGTAACGATTTGTACGCCTTCTTTCTCGCAAGCCCGGACAAGGGAGGCCATCTCCTATGGAGCGGTGGAGCGCGGATCGGTTGCGCGAGGAGTTCTTGCGTTTTTTTGAGGAGAAAGGGCACAAGCGGCTGCCCAGCGCGTCGTTGGTGCCCCACGGCGACCCGACCCTGTTGCTCACCGCGGCCGGCATGGTCCCGTTCAAGCCGTACTTTCTGGGCAAAGCGGTTCCGGAATATCCCCGGGTGACCACGTGCCAGCGATGCGTGCGCACGCCCGACATCGACCAGGTGGGTCTCACCGACCGGCACAACACGTTCTTTGAGATGCTCGGCAACTTCTCGTTCGGCGACTACTTCAAGCGGGATGCCATCGTTTGGGCGTGGGAGTTTGTCGTTGAGCGGATGGGCATTCCCCGGGAGCGGGTGTGGGTCAGCGTCTATCACGAAGACGATGAGGCTGCAAAGATCTGGCAAGACGAAGTCGGCATCCCGCAAGAGCGCATCGTGCGGATGGGGAAAGCGGACAACTTCTGGGAAATCGGGGTCGGACCGTGCGGCCCGTGCTCCGAAATTCACATCGATCGGGGACTTGAGCGGGGATGCGGCCACGACGACTGCCGGCCGGGATGCCCGCGGTGCGAGCGGTTTGTGGAGATTTGGAATCTGGTCTTCATCCAGTTTTTCAAGGATGAGGAAGGCCGGTACCATCCGCTGGAGCGCAAGGGCATCGACACGGGCATGGGCCTTGAGCGGGCCGCGGCATTGCTGCAAGGCGTCGACAGCAATTTCGAAATCGACCTGGTGCGGCCGGTGCTGGACGAAGTGGCCAAAAGGGCCGGCGTCGCGTATAAGCAAAATTCGAAAGCCGATGTGTCCTTGCGGGTAATCACCGATCACATGCGGGCGGTTACGTTCCTCGTCTTTGACGGGGTTATGCCCGGCAACGAAGGGCGCGGGTACGTCTTGCGGCGGCTGCTGCGCCGGGCGGTGCGCCACGCCCGCCTTTTGGGAGTGGAAGGGCCGTTTCTGGGCGAGATCGTCGGCACGGTCGTCCGCCAGATGAAGGCCGGCTATCCGGAGCTGATCGAGCGGGAAGAGTACATCCGGAAGGTCGTCGACCTGGAAGAGCAGCGGTTCCATCAGACGCTGGACCAAGGTCTTGCTATTTTGGAACAGATCATCCGGGATGTGGAGCGCCGGGGCGAGCGGGTGCTGGCTGGCAGCGACCTGTTTCGCCTGTACGACACGTACGGCTTTCCGCTGGAGCTGAGCCGCGAGATCGCCGCAGAGCGCGGGCTTGAGGTGGACGAGGCCGGGTTCGCGGAGGCGATGGCCGGCCAGCGGGAGCGGGCCCGCGCAGCCCGGGATGAGGACGGGTACTTGGGCCGGGACCAGAAAATGACTTCCGGGCTTGAGCACTTGCCCGGCACCGACTTTGTCGGTTATGAGCAACTGGAGACCGCCGCCCGGGTGCTGGCCATCTTGTCGGGCGGCTCACCGGTGTCCGAAGTCGGCCGGGGCCAGGACGTGGAAGTCGTCCTCGACCGTACGCCCTTCTACCCGGAAGGCGGGGGACAAGTGCCCGACACCGGCACGATCACCGGAGCCGACGGGCAACTGGAAGTCAAGGACGTGCAGCGCACCGGCGGCGGCTTGGTCATTCACCGGGGACGGATGCTCAGCGGGCGGCTGGCGGTAGGCGATGCGGTGCTGGCGTCGGTCGACGCCGAAGCGCGCCTGGCCACCCAGCGGCACCACACGGCCACGCACCTTTTGCACGCCGCCCTGCAAGAAATTCTCGGAAGCCACGCCAACCAGGCCGGTTCGCTGGTGGCCCCAAGCCGCCTGCGCTTTGACTTCACCCACTTCGCGCCCGTGGAGCCCGAGCAGCTTGCGGCCTTGGAGCGGCGGGTCAACCAGACGATCATGGCCGACTTGCCGGTTAGCTGGACGGAGATGCCCCTCGAAGAGGCGCGGCGAATGGGCGCCAAGGCGCTGTTTGGCGAAAAGTACGGCGATGTCGTCCGCGTCGTTCGGATCGGCGACTACAGCCTGGAACTTTGCGGGGGCACCCACGTCCGGCGCAGCGGGGAGCTGGGGATGTTCAAGATCGTGGCCGAGACCGGCGTGGCGGCTGGCGTGCGGCGCATTGAGGCGGTCGCCGGCGAGCCCGCGTGGGAGTATGTGGCCGCTCAAGACCGGCTCGTGCGGGAGATGGCCGGGCGGCTGCGTACCGTCCCCCAGGAGATGCCGAAGCATTTGGACGGCGTGCTCGCCGACGTGCGACGGCTTGAGAAGGAGCGGGAATCGCTCAGGACACAGCTTTTGGCGGTTCGGGCCGAGTCGCTGGCGGCCCGGGCTGAGACGGTGGGCGGGGCCCGGGTGGTGGTGACCCGGGTGGACAACGTCGGCCCGGACGATCTGCCGGTTCTCGGCGATCAGCTGCGGGATCGATTGGGGAGCGGTGTCGTCGTCTTGGCCGCGATCGTCCAAGGGAAGGTCAACCTCTTGGCCATGGCGACCAAGGACCTGGTGGCTGAGGGCGTGCACGCCGGGCGCATCGTCCGGGAGGCGGCCGAAGCGGTCGGCGGCGGCGGCGGCGGGCAGCCTCACCTGGCCCGGGCTGGCGGCCGGAGTCCCGAGGGGCTGCCGGAGGCGCTGGAACGGGCCCGGCACGTCATCGGGGAACAACTGGCCGCAACCCGCAAAAGCGGGTAGCTGTCGCCCGGGCCGTCCACCGCCGCGTGGAGGAATCTGGGCTCTGCCACCGAAACAAGGCGTGAGCATCCGTCGGGGAGGCTGAGGCCGTCCATGGGTGAAGACATGGATCGCACCATGTTATTTCGGTTCGATCCCGACCGTCTCCCGCGCGCCGGCCGCATCCTCCGGGAAGTCTACGCGGCTTTGGAGGAAAAAGGATACGACCCGGTCAGCCAGATCGTCGGCTATCTTTTGTCCGGCGACCCCACCTACATCACCAGCCATCGACAAGCCCGGCAGCTGGTGCGCAGCGTCGAGCGCTCCGAGCTCCTGGAGGAATTGGTGAAGGCGTATTTGTTCGAACACCGGTCGGCCTGAACGTTGGGCTGGTGCCCCAGACGGCGGGACACGTCGGAAGCATTATTCGGAATGTTTGGAATATACGCGCTGGCGAGTCGGGGGCACCAACCGCGGGCCGGTGGGAAATTTGACGGAGAAGGGATGAACGTGGACGCTGTTGCGGAAGTGTATCTGATAGCGGGGGCCAACGGCGATGACGGCCTTATGCCGCGGCTTAGGGCGCCGGTGAGCTCGCCGGCGGTGACTTTGCCGTGAGGGGTCGCACGCTGGGGATCGACGTGGGCCGCCGGCGCATCGGGGTCGCGCTCACCGATGAGCTGGGCGTGACGGCTCAAGGCTTGTCGGTCCTTGCCCGCCAGGGGACAGACGCAGATGTGCAGGCGGTAGCGGATCTCGCTCGGCGGCACGGGTGCAGTTCCATTGTCGTCGGTCTTCCTCGGCGGACCGACGGCCGGCTTGGGCCCGAAGCCCAACAGGTGCAAGCCTTCGGTGCCCGCTTGGCCGAAGTCACCGGCATGCCGGTGATATATTGGGACGAGCGGTTTTCGACGGCGGCGGCTGAGAAAGCGCTCATTGAGGCCGGGATGAGACGGGCTCGCCGGCGGGGCGTGGTGGATCAGGTGGCAGCCAGTTTGATTTTGCAATCGTACCTGGACCGCCAGCGCGGCCCAGAAGCCCATTAGGAGGGGAATCCGTGACAGACGACTTGCAGCGCATCACCTTGCTCGATGAGGACGGCCAGCCCCACGAGTTTTCGGTATGGGACGCGATCGAGGTGGACGGTGAGCAATACTTGCTGCTTGTGCCCGTCGAGTCCGGAGACGACGGGGAGCAGGAGGAAGCGTACGTGTTCCGGGTTCAGGCAGCCGGTGAAGAGGGCGAGCAAGTGCTCATTCCGGTGGAGGACGACGAGGAGCTGGCCCGAGTGGCGCGGGCCCTCGAGGCGGCGGAGGACTGACGCCTCGGAGGAAACGGGCCGGCCTGCGATTTGCCATGTCCCGGGGAATGCCTGTATAATGGGGCACGAGCCTGTATAACGGGGCACGGGGTGGAAACGCCATGCAGCAGCCGCAAGTGCCGGGAGCGCAGCCGGTTGGGCCGTTTTTCGGCCTCCCGCCGGCTCGGGGCTCGTCGGTAGCGGCGTTCGTGTGCCGCCTGGTCGCCTACGGCATCGGCGTGGCCGGACTGTTGACACTGGTCGGAGGCGTAGTGATCGGAACGATTCTCATTCCGGTCGCACCGTCCGGGGGTGCGGAGGCCGTCATCTTCACCGTCCCGGCGGGCAGCACCGCTGAGGAGATCGGCATGCGGTTGGAGGAGGCCGGCCTCATCCGGAGCGCGCGCCACTTTCAGCTCGCCAATCGGGTGCTCGGCCTTGACGAGCGGCTGCAGGCGGGCGAGTATTTGCTCAGTCCCGAGATGGATCTGTTGACCATCATCCGGCGCCTGGAGCAGGGCCAGGTCCGCACGGTCCGGGTCGTCATTCCCGAGGGCGTCAATCTCCGCCAAATCGCAGACATTTTGGACCGCCACGGGCTGGTCAACCGGGAACGGTTCCTGGAGCTGGCCCTTGACGATTCCAAGGTGTACGGCGCCAACCGTCCCATCCGCAAGCCGGTCCCTTCCCTGGAAGGTTACCTGTTTCCCGACACGTACATCCTGACGCCGTCGATGACCGAGGAACAGATCATCCGCCGGATGGTCTCCCGGTTTCTGGAAGTGGCCGCGCCGGTCATCCGCGAGCATCCCGCGCCCTTGGGATTGGACCTTCATCAAGTGGTGACGCTGGCCTCCATCGTGGAAGCGGAGGCCCTCTACGCGCGGGAACACCCGATCATCGCGTCCGTGTTTCTCAACCGGCTGCGGAGCGGAATGCCTCTCCAGGCCGATCCGACGGTCCAATACGTTCTGGAGGAGCGGCGCAGCCGGCTGCTTTATGCGGACCTTGAGGTCGATTCCCCGTACAATACGTACCGCTATTCGGGACTGCCGCCGGGCCCCATCTCAAGCCCGGGTCTGAGCGCGATCCGCGGGGTGCTGTCCCCGGCGGAGACGGACTATTACTTCTTCGTCGCTCGGGGGGACGGGACCCACGTCTTCACCCGCACGTTCAACGAACACGTGCGGGCCCGCCGACAAGTCGGCCGCTGAATTGCGCCCAAAAGGTACTGGCACGCCTTTCTCCGCTGCCTCATACACTTCCTGAGAACGGCACATGGCCGTATCTTCTCAGGAGGTGCGTGTCCGTTGCTTCCCGCCCTCATGGCAGCCGTGGCGTCGGTCGTGGCGTCGCTGGCCGACGGAATGTTGTTCGTCGCGTCGTATGTCAGCAACAGCGTCTTTCCCCATCCCCTGCCGGCTCATGAGGAGGCGCGCCTTCTTGAGCAGATGGCCCAGGGCAACCGGGATGCCCGCAACATTTTGGTCGAACGCAACTTGCGGCTTGTGGCCCACATCGTCAAAAAGTTCGACAACACCGGCGAAGACATGGACGACTTGATCTCGATCGGGACCATCGGGCTCATCAAAGCCATCAACACTTTCGATCCCAGCAAGAACACCCGCCTGGCGACGTACGCGGCCCGCTGCATCGAAAACGAGATCTTGATGCACTTGCGTTCCAGCAAAAAGACCCGCAGCGAGGTGCTCTTGCACGATCCCATCGGGTCGGATAAGGAAGGCAACGAAATCACGCTCCTGGACATCTTGGGCACCGAGCCCGACGCGGTGCTCGAACGGGTCGAGTTGCAGATCGATCAGGCGAAGCTGCGAAAAACGTTGAGCCGCCTTTCAAAGCGGGAAAAGCGCATTTTGGAGCTCCGCTACGGGCTACTGGACGGTGTGCGGCAAACGCAGCGGGAGATCTCTCGCGCTCTTGGCATCTCGCGGTCTTACGTTTCCCGCATCGAGAAGCGGGCGATCGCCAAGCTGCAACAAGAGATGTTGGCCGACGGATGATGTGGTATAATAGGGCGCAGCGTCGTCTGCCGGGGATGGAGGCACGGCCGTGCTGCGCCTGCTCAAACCGGATGCCTGCTACCCGTCCTTGTACGAGGTTGATCTGGATGGGCTTTCCCGCAAGGGCATCCGAGGCCTGATTCTGGATCTGGACAACACGATCGTCGAGTACGCCAACGCGAGCGTTCCCGACCGGGCGGTGGCATGGGTTCGGGAGGCGCTGGACCGGGGATTTCGCGTCTGTATTACGTCCAACGCCGTAACCGGTCGCGTAGCGGCGTTCTCCGAAGCCCTTGGGGTGCCGGGAATCGCCAACGCGGTGAAACCTGCCAGCTGGCCGTTCCGGCGCGCCTTGAAGCTGCTCGGCACCGCACCGAGGGAGACAGCGGTCATCGGCGACCAGGTGTTCACCGACGTCCTCGGGGGAAACCGGCTGGGGATGTTCACGGTACTCGTCAATCCGCTCAGCACCGCGGAGATGGTGACGACCCGGCTCGTGCGGCTCCTGGAGCGGCGAGCGCTGGCCTATTTGCGCCGCAAGGGGCTGTTGAGCGATGCCGACTGGCGGACGCGGGAAGGGCGGCGAGCCCATGGGTAAGCCGATGACGTGTCCGGGCTGCGGTGCTGAGCTCCAGACTCGCGACCCCGCGGGCTGGGGCTACGTTCCGGCTGAAATTTTGTCCCGGCAAGGCGCTTCCCAGATTTGCCGCCGTTGTTTCCGGCTTGTCCATTACGCGGACCCATCGGGCCCCGGGCCGGTGCCCGCCGCGGTCTGGACGGCGATCCGGCGGGCCGTGAACCAGGCCGATCGGGTACTGCTGTTGGCCGACATCATCGACTTTGAACCCAGCCTGTGGGAACCGCTGGTCGAGGCGGCCGGCAAGTCCCCTGTCCTGGTGGTCAACAAGATCGATCTGCTGCCGCCCCAAAGCAGCGATGCGGAACTGGCCCAGTGGGTTCGGGACCGGTGCGCTCCGCGGGGCTTGTCGCCCGCCGGCGTCCATGTTATCAGCGCACGCCGGGGATGGGGAACGCGGGCTTTGTGGACCCGGCTCGCAGAGGACGCCCGCGAAGGGACTGTAGCCATCCTCGGCGTCACGAATGCGGGGAAGTCCGCGCTGCTTGCCCGATGGCACCGGGCAGCGCAAGAACCCGGGAGTCCACCGACCGTTTCGCCGATTCCCGGCACCACCATCGGCATCGTCAGGCTGCGAGGGCCCGGCGGCCTCGCGGTGCTGGATACACCGGGCGTTCCGCCTCCTGGGCGGCTCGGCGATCGGCTGTGCCCGGCCTGCGCTCGGCAAATTGTGCCGGACCGCCGCCTGAACGGAAAGCTGCTGACGTTCCGCAGCGGGCAGGCGCTGCTCTTTGGGGGACTGGCGGCCGTGGCGGCGGGCGCGCCGGTGCCTGACAAGACGTTGCTGATCGCGTACGCCGCCGGGGGACTCGCCTTGCACAGAACCCGAGCGGAACGGGTGGAAGAACTCTTGCGCTCGGTGCCCCCCCCTTTGGGCCCGGTGCCGTGCCGCGCTTGTCGGGCGCGGCTGTTTTTATGCCGGGGGGGAGTTGGGGGCGGGCCCCGCCCCCCAGCCCCCCCCCGCGCCCATAACCGCCGGGGGGGGGGTTCCCTCCCGGG
>JACDOI010000012.1 GCA_017656145.1 Bacillota bacterium
GCGGTGGAGACCGCCCGGGCCCCGCGCCTGAGCCGGGAGCGGGCGGGGAACCACCCGGGCCAGAACCCGCCGCGACAGCCAAAAACGACTGGCGCCAGCGCCCCGTCACCCGGCCGCGACCGGGACATGCGGACTTGAGCGGCGCGCTGAAGTACGACGTGGAGGACGCCCGCAATATCTTGGAGCGGGCCAGCGCCAGGGAAACGGCCATGAGGGTCGCGGTGGGGGCCGCTTGCCGAAGGCTTCTTGCAGAGTTCGGCATCGTCATCTGCTCTCACGTCGTCCGCCTGGGGCCCGTCGCAGCACCTCGGGATCCCGACGCCCTGCCGCCGGAACCCGGCGCGTTCGCGGACGTAGACGAATCGCCGGTGCGGTGCCTCGATCCGGAGGCTTCCGCCGCCATGGTGCGAGCGATCGACCAGGCCCGCGAGCGGGGCGAAACGCTGGGGGGAATTTACGAAGTCATCGCCTGGGGAGTGCCCCCGGGGCTCGGCAGCCACGTGCAGTGGGACCGGAAGCTGGACGGTCGCATCGCTCAAGCCTTGATGAGCATTCAGGCCACCAAGGGAGTGGAGTTCGGGCTCGGTTTTGAGACCGCGTCCCGCTTCGGCTCTCGCGCCCACGACCCTATCCTGTACAGCGAGGCGGCCGGCATCCACCGCTCTACAGGCCGGTCCGGGGGCGTTGAGGGAGGCATGACGACCGGCCAGCCCCTGGTCGTCCGGGTAGCCATGAAGCCGCTGGCCACACTCTACAACCCGTTGCCGTCCATCGACTTGTCGACCTTGGAGCCGGTGCGGGCATCCATCGAACGGTCGGACGTGACCGCTGTTCCGGCCGCGGCGGTGGTGGGCGAAGCAGCGGTCGCGTTCGAGCTGGCCCGGGCGATGCTCGAGAAATTCGGCGGCGACTCTCTCTCCGAAATTCGCCGCAACTTCGAGGCGTACGCCCGCCGGCTGGCCGAACGGGGGATGCACGCCTGGCAGATGCGAGGAGATCATCCGTGACGCAGGCCGGGCGTGCCGCGGCTGTGCAGCTCGCGGCCGGCCGCCGGTTTCCCGGCTAGTCGTCCAGTGCGGCGGCGGACCTCGATCTCCTGAAGGAGGGTTCGCGGTGATAGAAGCCCTCTTGGTCGATCTGGACGGTACGCTGCTCGACATCGACTTTGACGGGTTCATGCGGGACTATCTTGCGGGTCTCACCGCCCGATTTGCCGACTGCGCCCCGCCGGAGCGGTTCCAGCGGCAGCTGTTGGCATCGATGTGGGCCATGATCCACAACAACGACCCGGATCGCACCGTCCTCGACGCTTTCCTGGAAGATTTCAGCCGGTCGCTGCCGCTGCCCGAAAACGCGCTGGAGCGATTCAACTCTTACTACGTCCACGACTTTCCCCGGCTGAGCAGTTGGGGCCGTCCCATGCCGGGAGCCCGGGAGCTTTTAGAATCGGCCTTCGCCCGGGAACTGCCGGTGGTGGTGGCCACCGCGCCGTTTTACCCCGAAGCGGCCATCCGGGAGCGGTTGCGCTGGGCCGGGGTGGACGACTTGCCGTTCCGGCTGATCACATCGTCTGAAGTCATGCATCGCTGCAAGCCGTTTCCCGATTACTACCTGGAGATCGCGGAGCGGATCGGCGTCCGGCCGGAACGCTGCCTGATGGTGGGCGACGAGACGGTGATGGACGGCTCCGCGGCCCGGACCGGGATGCGGGTGGCGCTGGTGGGGCCCGACCGGATATCGTTCACGGCGCGCTTTCTTGGCGAGCCCGGGGACATGGTCGGACCCGCGCCCAGCCCCGGATCGTTGCCCCGCTACGCCGACATGCGGCAGCTGCTGGCGGATCTCAAGACCCGGGACGTCCTTTGACCAGTCCGCTTCCGGAGGCCGATCGGCTCACGGTGCGGGGGCAGCCAGCAAAAACCGCCCGCCGCCGGCAATGTGTTGCCGCCAGTAGTCACCGTCGGTGCGGGCAAAGGTGTGGATGACTCGCCCTTGGCGAGCCGACGCGACGACAAAGTCGACCCGGTTCCCCCGCCGGCCGGTGACGACCGCCACACCGCTGATAGTTCCCTCACCGCTGCGGAAGAAGATCAAGTCACCGGCCCGAAGCTCATCCGATGCGACGGGCGCGACGTTGAACTCATACAAAACAGCGCTCGTCGCATCGGCCCAGTAGACCGGATCATCGCCGGGCCGGGCCAAAAACCGCACGTTCGGATCCACTGCCCGCAGGGCGTTGACAGCTACGCCGGAGGCATCAACCCCCAGCTCCTCAATGTCTCCGCCGCCCTCCAGGCTGGCGAGAAATTCCTCCACCGTCACCCGGCCGCCCCATGCGTACGGAATGCCAGTAAACGACGTCTCGCCCATCGTGTACGTCACTTCCGCGTACGCCCGCGCGGCCTCCGCCACCCGCAAGCCTTCCTCTTCCGTCAACGGACGGCGCCCGGTCTCGGCAACCGCGGCCGCGGCTAAGAATGCGGCCAGCGAGGCGAGGAGCAGCGTGCCGGCACAGGTTACGACCACTCTATGAGGCAATTTCACGGTCATCGCCTCCCCGCCCCCTATTATTCTTGAGCCCGGGCCGCGCTCCTTGTCGGTATCCGGATCCGGCCCGGCCGCCGCCGGGCCGGACCGGTCCGATTGGAAACCGTTCCGCCATTCGACCGTCACAGCCAGCGGGCGGTGACCACCTTGCGATCGGTGTAGAAGTTGATCGCATCTTCCCCGTTGGCGTGCAGGTCCCCGTAGAACGAACTCTTCCATCCGGTGAACGGGAACACCGCCACCGGCGCCGGGACGCCGATGTTGATCCCTAGCATCCCCGCCCGCGCGTGGCGCCGGAATGCCCGGGCCGCGGCCCCGCTCCTGGTGAAGATGACCGCCCCGTTGCCGTACGGCGATCGATTGATGAGCTGGATGCCCTCGTCGACGTCTTTTACCCGCACCGTCCCGAGCACCGGGCCGAAGATCTCCTCCCTGGCGATGCGCATGTTGGGATTGACCCCGTCAAAGATGGTGGGCCCGAGGAAAAATCCCCGCTCCGGCACCGGCGCCTTGCGGCCGTCGTAGACGAGCTGAGCCCCTTCCGATTCGCCAAGGTCTATGTAGCCCTTCACCCGTTCCCGGTGCTGGTCCCGGATGAGGGGACCCATCTCGACGCCGGGCTCATCGCCGGGCCCGATCTTGAGCCGGCTGGAACGATCCGCCAGCTGCTCGAGGAACCGGTCGGCCACGGCCTCATGCGCCACCAGGACGCTGCCGGCCATGCACCGCTGACCCGCGCTGCCGAACGCTGAGGCGATGACGGCCTCGGTGGTGTAGTCCAGGTCCGCGTCGGGCAGGACGATCATGTGGTTTTTCGCCCCGGCCAGAGCCTGCACCCGTTTCCCGTGGGCCGCGGCGGTCCGGTAAATGTGGGCGGCCACCGGCTGGGAGCCCACAAACGACACCGCCCGCACGTCCTCATGGGCGAGCAGCGCGTCCACCGCCTCCCGGCCGCCGTTGACCACGTTGAACACGCCCGGGGGCACCCCGGCTTCCGCGAGAAGCTCCGCCAGGCGGGCTGCGGTCATGGGCGTGCGCTCGGACGGCTTCAGCACGAACGTGTTGCCGCAGGCGATGGCCAAGGGGAACATCCACATGGGGATCATGGCCGGGAAGTTGTAGGGGCATATGCCCACGCAAACTCCCAAGGGCTGGCGGTACATCTCCGCGTCGACGCCCGTGCCCACCAGCTCCAGCGTCCGGCCCATGATCAAGGTGGGGATCCCGGCAGCGAACTCCACCACCTCGATGCCCCGCTCGAGCTCGGCCCTGGCTTCGGCCAACGTCTTGCCGTGTTCCCGGGTAATCAGCGCCGCGAGTTCGTCCGCATGCTCATCGAGCAGTTGCTTGAAGCGGAACATGATCCGCGCCCGCCGGAAGACCGGCGTCTCTCGCCAGCCGTCGAAGGCCGCGGCCGCCGCCCGCACCGCCCGGTCGACTTCAGCCGCGCCGGACAAGGGTGCGTAGGCGATGATCTCCCCCGTGGCCGGATTATAGACCGGCTCGGCAGTTTCGGCTTCCGCGTCCACCCACTTCCCGCCGACGAAGTTTTTCAGGCGCTCCACCTGAGAAACCGGTTGAGCTGTAGCCAATTCGTCTTCCCCCTTTCCGCCCCGGCCGCCGGGCCGGCGCCTGCGGCCTGAGCGTCTAGCGGCTCTGGGCCACTTTTTCCGCGACGGCCGCCGCTACTTCATCGGTGGTCGAGGTGCCGCCAATGTCCGGCGTGCGCACCCGCCCTTCGGCGGCCACGGCCTCCAGCGCCTCCATGACTCCCCGGGCGGCCTCCTCTTCGCCCAGGAACTCCAGCATCATCTGGCCGGCCCAGATGGCGGCCATCGGATTGGCAATCCCCCGGCCTGCGATGTCCGGAGCGCTGCCGTGAACCGGTTCGAAGAGCGACGGCTTGTTGCGACGCGGGTCGATATTGCCGCTCGCGGGCAGCCCGAGGCTTCCCTGCAGCGCCCCGCCCAAGTCGGTGAGGATGTCGCCGAAGAGATTCGACGTGACGACGACGTCCAGCGTCTCGGGGTGGGTGACCATCCGGGCCGCCAGCGCGTCGATGTGGTACATCGTCACTTCGACGTCCGGATACTCTTTGGCCACCTCCCGGCACACCTCATTCCAAAACACCATCGTGTATTGAATGGCGTTGGACTTGGTGGCGCACGCCAGCCGCTTCGCCGGGCGCCGGCGGGCCAGCTCAAACGCGTAGCGCATCACCCGTTCCACCCCAAGGCGGGTGAATACCGTTGTCTGCACCGCCACCTCATCGGGCGTGCCCGGCCGCAGCCGGCCGCCGATGCCGGCGTACTCGCCCTCGGAGTTCTCCCGCACGAACACCATATCCACCTTGAGCCCGGGCCGCTCCCGCAACGGGCCGGGAATCCCCGGCAACACCTTGACCGGCCGCAAGTTGATGTACAGGTCGAACGCTTGCCGCCACAAAAGCAGCGATTGGCGCAACGCGATGTGATCCGGTACAATGGCCGGATTACCGATGGCGCCAAGAAATATCGCGTCGTGGCGTGCCAGTTGCTCAAGCCCGTCCTCGGGCATCATCCGGCCGTGCTCCTTGTAGTAGTCGCAGCTCCAAGGATAGACGGTTTCTTCGAGCGCAAATCCGTACCGCCGGGCCGCCGCCTGAAACACCCGCATGGCCGCGGGGGTGACCTCTTTGCCGATGCCGTCTCCGGGAATCACCGCGATGGAATAGCGCCGCATAGACCTTGTCACCCGCTCCTTTGTCCTTCGAGAATGCCTGACCCCTTCGACGCGGGCAGCGCCTATCCCTCGCCGGCCGAAGACGCTTCGCCGGGCATCGGGCCACGCCTACCGTGCACGAGAACCTTCAACCGCCGGACGACTTGCGCGGGCGACGGGGCCTGCCAAACGTTGCGGCCGATGGCTACTCCCGCGGCCCCCTCGTCCACGGCTCGGCCCACCATCCGGTAAAATTCCTCGTCGTTGTGGGTCCGCCCGCCGCCGAGGATGACGACCGGTACCGGAAGCTCCCGGGTGATGGCGGCGAAGCCGCTTGGCGGATACGGGGCCTTGATGATGTCCGCTCCCAGTTCCGCGCCGACGCGGCAAATGTGTCGCACCCATTCCGGCTCGTTTTGCCGGTCCGCCGGCACAGACAATCCCCACAGGACCGTCTCCACCATGACGGGAACCCCAAACCGATCCCCCGCCGCAACGACGCGGGCCGCCCGTTCAAGGTTTTCGGCATGCACCGCCAGGTTGCGGCGGCCGAAGACGAGCAGCACTTTCACCGCGTCCGCGCCCAGCCGGACAGCCTCTTCGATCGTGGCCAAAAGCCGATGCTCTTCGCCCAGCACGTCTCCGCCGGGGAGCGATGCGGTCATGCGGGAATCGAGGGCGGCGATGAGGGCGGGACCGTCCTTTCGCGCAAGGACGCTGGCATACCGTTTCAGCGTCGCCGGCCGGACGATGAGTCCGTCCGGGAGGCTTTCCATCAGCGCCTCCAAGGTTGCGCCCATATCCTCAAGCCCCGGCACCGGCCCATGATCCAGGGCGTGATCCACCGCGACCACTACCGAGCGGCCGCTTGCCGAATCAAACAGGCGGGCGAGGCGAATCGCCTTGCCCGTCGAATCCGGGCGCCACCGGCCTGCCCACGCCTGCATTACGGTCTGCCTCCTTCTGTCGCTTCCGTTGCGTCGCCTCTTTCCCCGTTGGGCAGCCGCTCGGCCATTTCCGGCCGGCCCCGATCCGCGAGAAATGCCTTGAGCTCGGGCAGCGTGGGAATCGCCGGGGCGCACCCGTGGCGGCTGACGACGATAGCCCCCACCGCGTTGCCGAAGGTCAGGCAGTCGGCGGCAGGCCACCCCCACAAGACTCCTGAGCAAAACCCGGCCGCGAAGCCGTCGCCGGCCCCCAAAGTGTTGACCACCTGAACGGGAAATCCGGGCGCGACGTCCGTACCGCCTTCGCTCACCGCCATGGAACCTTGGGCGCCCAGCTTCACCACCACCTGGGACACGCCGGCCCGAAGCAGCGCACGGGCCATCGCCTCAAGTTCGTCCCGGCCGGGGGCGGACTTTTCTGCAGGCGGTCTGCCCGGAGCATTCGCCGCCGGATCGCACGGCTCGCCGCATCGCTTTACCGCGCCCGCGGCAAACGCGATCTCGGCCTCGTTTCCGATGAGGACATCGCACAACCGAACGGCCCAGTCATAATACAGCACCGTTTCGACCGGATCCCTCCACAGGACGGGGCGGTAATCGATGTCCATGACGTTGAGGAGCCCCCGCCGGCGCCTGCCCCGCAACAGGTGCAGCACCGCCTCCCGCAGCGGGCTTTTGGCCAGCGCCGTGCCAGTGACGATCACCATCCGGGCGCCGTATATCATCGCCGGGTCAAGATCGTTCCAGTGCACCTCGGTGTCCGCGCACGGGTCCCGGTAAAAGAGCACCCGGGAATCCTGCGGAGGGAAAATGGCCGCAAAGGCAAGCCCTGTCCGGTACCGGGGATCAGTCCCGACCAGCCGGGTGTCGACCCCGTTTTCCTCCAAGTAGCGCCGGAGAAACCGCCCGTGCCCATCGTCGCCTACCCGGCTGATGAGCCCGCACCGCTGGCCCAGCCGAGCAAGCCCCACGGCGATGTTGGCCGCCGAGCCGCCCAAGTACTTCGAAAACGACTCCACATCCTCCAGCGGCCGGTGCAGCTCGTTCGCGTACAAGTCCACGATGACCCGGCCGACGGTCAACACGTCCATACATGCGTCCCCCGTCCCATAGCTCACAGGTTGAGCGCTTCCCGCAAGTACCGCCGGTTTCGGCGCGCCACACCCAGCGTGTCGTCATCCGGTTTGACGACCCGGTCCTGCTCTACCACGAGCCACCCCTCGTATCCGGCCGCGTCGAGTTCGCCCACGATGGATTTGAGATCGAGGGAACCCGTTCCCAACTCGACGAACACGCCTTCCTGGGCCATCCGGGTGTAGCCGTGGCCCTGCGCGACGCCTTGCCGCAACCGGTCCAAAGCGATGTCTTTGAGGTGCACAAGTCCGATCCGGCCGGCGTATTTCCGGGCCAGCGCGAGCGGATCCCCGCCGCCGAACGCGATGTGCCCGGTATCCAGGCAAAGCCGTATCCGGCTGGGATCGGTGGATTCCATGAGGCGCCGGATTTCCGCCGGGTTTTCAATGTACGTGCCGCCGTGAGGATGGACGCACACAGCAATCCCCAGGTCGGCCGCCCGATCTGCGGCTTGGTGGAGCGCGCCGGCCATCGTCCGCCACTGGGAGGCGGAAAGCCCGTGGGTTTCGGTCAGCTGCACCCGACCGGCCACCTGCTGCCGCGCGGCATCGCCGTCATCGGCGAGCACGATGCACGCGGCTCCAAGCCGGGCGAGAAGCCGGGCGGTATCGTCCACTGCCGCCAGGGATCTGTCGACGGCCTCCGGATCCCGCAAGTTGACCGGGACGAACGCGGCGATCATGGCCAACCCCCGCCTGTCCAGTTCATCCCGCAGGCGGTCCGGGTCCCTCGGGAAGTACCCTTCCGGGCCCAGTTCCGTCCCGGCATACCCCGCGGCGGCCATCTCGTCCAACACCCGGCTGTAGGGCAACTGCGGTCCCCAACCCGGTATCTCGCATACGCCCCAGGTGATGGGGGCGGTCCCGACCCGCATCGTCACACCGCCCCCCGCCCGTCGCTTGGTGTCGGCTCCCGGAGGGATTCCACGGCGCGGGGCTGGCCGCTTTGGAGCGACGCCACCGCGGCCAAGGAGATCTCCATGGCCCGCTGGCCGTCCTCCACGCCGACCGAAGGCTGCTTGCCGTGGCGCAGGCAGTCGATGAAGTGCAGCATTTCCGCCACGTACGCGTCGCGGAATCGCTCAAGAAAGTCCTTCACGCAATCGTGGCTGCCGCGCCCGTCCCTCAGCAAAACGACCGGGCGGCTTTGCAGGTAGCCGACTTGGATGCTTCCTTCGGTGCCCAGCACCTCGGTGCGGATGTCGTATCCGTAGCCGGTGTGGCGGGAGTTGTCGTGAAGCCCCAAGCCGCCCCGGCAAAACCGCAGCGCCACCACCCCGGCGTCGATGTCGCCCGCGGCCCCGTACTCGGGATAGACGAAGCAGCCGCCGAGCGCGTACACGGTCTCCACCTCATCGCCCATGAGCCATCGGGCCAAGTCGAAATCGTGGACGGACGAATCGACGAACAGTCCTCCGCTGGCCCGTACGAACTCAAGCGGCGGTCCGGCGGCGTCCCGGCTGGTCAGGCGGATGAGGGTGGGCCGGCCGATGGCCCCGGCGCGGATTTGCTCCCAGGCGTGGGCGTAGCCCGGGTCGAAACGGCGCATGAAGCCCAACTGGTACGTGACGCCCGACTGGGCGACCAGCGCGGCAATGCGGCGGGTTGCCTCCAAGTCCGCGGCCACCGGTTTTTCGGAAAACATGGGCTTCTTGGCGGCCACGCACTCCCGGACCACCTCTTCCCGAATTTCGGTGGGCGAGGCGATGACGACGGCATCCACATCGTCCCGGTGAACGAGCTCCCGAAAGTCGTCGAATCCCAGGGGCACGTCGAGTTCCTTCTGAAGCTGTTCCCGGGCCTCACGGTCGGGATCGGCCAGGCCGACGAGCCGGGCTCCGGGGATCAAGCCCGCCAGGTTGCGGGCGTGGCGGGCCCCCATGCGGCCGACGCCGATGACGCCTACATGTACATATTCCATTTTGCTGATGGAGCGATGAGACATAGTACGACTCCTCACTTTTCCGCCGGCCGCTCTTCCATCTCCCGGGCCAGCCGGCTGAACTCGGGGTCGATGAAAAAGCGCCAATCGCGTTCCGGCCCTGCCATGACGTTGAGATAGTACAAGTCGACTCCCGGCGGGGACGCGACCGGGTGGTATCCCCTGGGAACCAGAACCGCGTCGCCGTCGCCGACGGCGATAGCCACGTCCACAGATCCGTCGTCGGTATACACCCGCTGCAGGGCGAAGGCGCCCGCGGGCCGCAAGCGGTGGTAGTACACTTCCTCGAGATACGTCTCCTCCGGCGGCCGGTGGGTATCGTGTTTGTGGGGTGGGAAGCTCGACCAGTTCCCCCCGGGGGTGAGCACTTCCACCACAAGAAGCCGCTCCGCCGGGCCGTTGCCCATCAGGATGTTGTGAATCCGACGGCGGGCGCTGCCCGAACCCCGGTCCACCACTTCCACATCGTCGGGACGGATGAGCCGGGCCTGCTCCCCCCGCTGGGCCGGAGCGCTTCCCCGGGCCCACTCGAGATCCGTTTCAGCCCGTATCTCATAGCGCATACCCGGAGGCAGGTAAACCGCCCACGGCAACCCGGAAAACACGTCGGGACGCTCGCCGATGCCCGCCCACGTTCCGGCGTCGGATGCCACCGTCGCCCGGCCGGAAAGGATGACGAGGGCCACCTCCCGGTCCCCGGTTTCATCGCGGACCGAACCGCCGGCCGGGAGCCTGTGGACGGAAAACCCGACGTATCGCCACCCGGCTTCCTCCGGCGCCACGCGAATGGGAGTCGGGCCAGTTTCTGGCTTGATGTGCAAACGCGCGGCCACGCCACCGCGGCCTCCTTCCTTTTCGCACCGCGTCTTCGCGCTTCGCCGGTGCGTCTTAGGGCGTTGCGTACCAGATGTTTAATAGTAGAACCGCTGCCGCTTCCGGGCCTCGACATACTTGGCCCGGGCCGCCTGGACGCCGGGTTGTGTGGAGACTTCCGCAATGGGAACGTCCCACCAGCTGTCGTACGAGGGCACCCGGGCCTCGGGATCGACGGGCACATGGATAAGCACCGTCCGGCTTTCCTTGCGGGCCGCCGCCAAGGCGTCCCGAAGCGCCTGTGGGTCCTCGGCCCGCCACGCCGCAGCGCCCAGGCTCGCCGCGTTGGCGGCGAAGTCGACAGGCACGTACTCCCCGTCCAGACTGCCGCTTTCCGGACGGCGGTAGCGGAACTCGTTGCCGAACGAGGGCGAACCGGAAGACACCTGCAGCCCGTGAATGGACTGGTATCCCCCGTTGTCCACCAGGACGATGATGAGCTTACGTCCTTCCTGGATCGATGTGACGATCTCGCTGTTCATCATCAGGTAACTGCCGTCCCCGACCATGACGAACACTTCCCGCCCGGGGTCGGCCAGTTTGACTCCGAGCCCTCCGGCGATCTCATACCCCATGGTCGAATACCCATACTCCAGGTGGTATGTGCCTGGCTCCGCCGGCCGCCAAAGCTTCAGCAAATCGCCCGGCATGCTGCCTGCAGCGCACACCACCACGTCCCGCGGCTGCGCCGCCTCGTTGACGAGCCCGATGACCTGAGCCTGGGTGAGCCGGGAGCCGGCCTGGCCGGCCCGGAGGCGATCGACTTCCCCGTCCCACTCGGCCTTGAGTCGGGCGATTTCCGCCCGGTACGCCTCACCGGTGGCGTAGCCCGCGGCCCGCAACCGCTCAAGCAACCGTTCCAGCGCAACCCGGGCGTCGCCGATGAGCGGATGGGCTCCGAGCTTGTATGCATCCATGGCCGTCACGTTGATGTTGATGAACCGAACGTCAGGATGCTGGAACGCCGTCTTGGACGCGGTGGTGAAATCGGTCAGGCGGGTGCCGACGGCAATCACCAGATCGGCTCCGGCGGCCAACCGGTTGGCCGCCGCTCCCCCGTTGGCCCCCACCGGGCCCACGTTCATCGGATGATTCCACGGGAGCGAACTTTTGCCCGCCTGGGTCTCGCACACCGGGATGCCCAGCTCGGACGCGAACCGGTCCAAAACCTCCGAAGCCTCCGAGTAGAGCACGCCGCCGCCGGCGATGACGATGGGCCGACGGGCGGCCCGGATCATGTCCGCCGCCAGCGCCAGCTCGCTCTCGGGCGGAACAAACCGGGGAATGCGCCACACCCGGCGGCGGAAGAAGTGGGCCGGGAAGTCAAAAGCTTCCGTTTGCACGTCCTCGGGCAGCGCGATGGTGACGGCACCCGTTTCCGCCTGATCGGTGAGGACCCGCATCGCTTCCGGAAGGCTCGACAAAAGCTGTTCGGGCCGGTTGATCCGGTCCCAGTACCGGGATACCGCCCGGAAGGCGTCGTTGGCGCTCACGTCCTGGCTCGCCGGGTGCTCCAGCTGCTGCAGCACGGGATGGGGAAACCGGTTGGCGAAAATGTCGCCGGGCAGAAGCAACACCGGCAACCGGTTGATGGTCGCGGACGCGGCGCCGGTCACCATGTTGGTCGCCCCCGGGCCCACCGACGTCGTGCAGGCAAACGTCTGGAGCCGGTTGTTGGCCTTGGCGAACGCCGCGGCGGTGTGCACCATGGCCTGCTCGTTGCGGGGCTGGTAGTGCCGGAGCTCCCCCAGCTCCTGCAACGCCTGGCCGAGGCCCGTTACATTGCCGTGGCCGAAAATGCCGAACATCCCGGCAAACAGCGGCCGCTCCCGGCCGTCCCTCTCTACGAACTGGCGGGCGAGATACCGCACGATGGCTTGCGCGACGGTCATGCGCACTGTCTCCACACCTGTTCCCCCTCTTCGTTGGCGCGTCCGAATTTCCGGAAGCGCTTTCAACACCGGGCCAAAACGGCCTCTTCGGAGGAACACCCGCCCAAGGCCCGCGGCCCCCGCTTCCGGCTTTACCCTGCCGGCGGGTGGACTTGGCCGCTCCCGCCGGGAGCAGGTGTGTTCCCCCGGGAGAATTCGGCCAGCTCCAAAGCGAGCTCTTCCAGTTCCTCCCCGCCGGCCATCATGGACAACAGCTGTTCTCGCGAAATCTCGCCCCGGGCGAACGTCCCGTAACTCGTGCCGCGGTTCAGCACCGTAAACCGGTCCCCCACGGCGAACGCGTGGTGGGCGTTGTGCATGAACACGACGCCCAAGCCCTCGCTTCGCGCCTTAGCGATATACTTCAGTACCACCCCGGCCTCTTTCACGCCCAGAGCGCTGGTAGGCTCATCGAGAATGAGAACCTTGGCTCCGAAATAGACCACCCGGGCGATGGCCACCGACTGCCGCTCGCCCCCGGACAAGGTCCCCACCGGCTGGTTGACGTCCCTAAGCTCGATGCCGATGCGTCTGAGCTCAGCCCGGGTCACTTCCTCCGCGAGCGCCCGGTCCAATCGCCGAATTGGCCCCCAACCTTATGAGACCGAGTGTCCCTCAGGCCGTTTCCGGCGGTCATCACGAATTGGAAGCGGTTACATTTCCGACCGTTCGACGGTGCTGGCGGAAATCCTCCCGGAACCATCACCGCAGTCTGCATTTTGCAACAACACGATCACCAAAGGAATTTGCGGATCGTATGGGCCACAGCTCCCCGGTCGCATTCAGGAGCAATGTAGTCCTCCGCAGCCAGAACGTCTGGGTGAGCGTTCTCCACTGCCACGCCGAGCCCGGCGGCCTGCAACATATCTATGTCGTTGGGGGCATCACCTATCGCCACCACCGAGCGCACCAACTGGACCGGGGGCTGCTCGGATAAGTACCGCGCGCAACTGAGGTGCGGCCGCGCTGACGGGAAGGACAACACAGCATCCTTCCCTGCTCTGTCTTGGGCCTCGCCGTCCCGGATCGCCGCCCGGATCCGGGCACGCCGGTCCGGCTGGCGTTTTCGCCCCGGGGAATGTACCTATTGCCCGAAGGCGAACAAGTCCCCGCTGCCGAGGCGGCTTCGTGAATCGGGTAGAGGAACGGACTCGGTCCCGGCGAATTTTCGTAACATGCCCATCACAATCTACGACGTGGCGCGGGAGGCCGGCGTTTCGCTGGCAACGGTCTCGCGGGTGCTCAACAATAGCCCGCACGTGAAAGAATCGACCCGCCTCCGGGTCCAGGAGACCATAGAGCGGCTAGGATACGAGCCGAACTTGCTCGCCTCCGCGCTGATGACCAAGCGGACGGGCATGTTGGCCTTGCTCGTGCCCGATATCAGCAATCCGTTCTTCTCAGAAGTCGCCTGGGGCGTGGAGGATGCCGCGGCTAAACTGGGGTACAACTGCGTCATCTGCAACGTCGGCGACGACACCCGCAAGCAGGCGGCCTACACCAGCGTACTGCGACGCAAAGGCATCGACGGCATCATCTTCGCCACTGCCGCGCACGACGACCGGCTGGTCGTTAACCTCGGCAAGCGGGGCTATCCGATAACCTTGATGGCGCGCGACGTGCCCGCCGCGGCGGTGAATCGGGTCCTGGTCGACGACCGGTTCGGGGCGGCGCTGGCGGCCCGGCACCTGTTGGAGCTGGGACACCGGCGGCTGGCCATGATCAGCGAACCGGCCCGCATCCATTCGAGCCGGGAGCGCTCCCGGGGCTTTACGGCCGCAGTCCGGGCGGCGGGTTTGGAGCCTGTGATGGTTCAGGCGGACGGTTCCGACATCGGCGCGGGATACCGCGCAAGCCGGGAGCTTTTGGCCAAAGCTCCCCGCCCGACGGGAATCTTTTGCGCCAACGATCTTCTCGCCATCGGTGTCCTTCAGGCCGCGGCGGAAGCCGGGCTGAAAGTGCCCGGGGACTTGTCGGTCGTCGGCTTTGACGGCACCACCCTCGCTCAGGTGGCAAGTCCCCCGCTGACGACCGTGGTCCAGCCCATTCGCCAGATGGGCCAAACAGCGGTCCAGCTCCTCGTCGATTCCCTGCAAAACGGCACCTCGCCCCGGAGGGTCGTTCTTGAGCCCAGCCTCAAGCGGGGCGCCTCCTCCGGCCCCGCTTCCGGCGACGCCGGCGCGCGTTTGCCGAGAGACCGCGTGTTTGCTCCCTGAGTTGCGTTTCCCCCCGTTGCGGCCGCTGCCGCCGAAAGCTACCGGTTATTGTTGTTTTTGTTACAATAGATGTTAAATCCACCATAGTTTCGTCTGTTTGCCTAGGTACGGTTGACATGGTTTCGCTCCGGGCCCTATACTGTGAACCGAGGTTTTGACGTTGGTCTGTTGTGCACCGATTGGATCGCAGCAGGCCAGCCAATACCGAAAGCAAAAGGAGGCGAACACATCGATGCGCCAATGGACACGCGGGCTGGCCGCGGGATTGATCGTTTTCATTCTGATGGTGGTTTCTGTGTCGGCTCTGGCCGCACCGCCGATTCGCATCGGATCCAAGAACTACACCGAACAGCTCATACTGGGTGAGCTCATGTTGCAGGCGCTGGAGGCCGCCGGGTACAGCGTACAGAATCGGCTGAGCCTGGGCGGCAGCGCGGTCGTGCGGCAGGCGTTGGAAGTCGGTGAAATCGATGTTTACGCGGAGTATACCGGAACGGCATTGCTGGTACACTTCAGCGGGTACGGGCTGGACGTTCCCCGCGAGGTCATGTCCAGCCCCGCTGAGTCCTTCCAGTTCGTCCAGGAGGTTGACCGCGAGCGCAACGACTTGCACTGGCTTTGCCCGGCCGATGCCAACAATACGTACGCCATCGCGGTGCGCCGGCACTGGGCTGAGGAGCACGGCATCTTCAGCGTGGCCGACCTGGCGGCCTATGTCAACGGCGGCGGTCGGGTGGTGTTTGCCTCCAACACGGAGTTCATCGACCGGCCCGACGGCTTGATCGCGTTTGAAGAAACGTACGGTTTCTCCATCCCGCGCGGCGACGTCATCGTCCTCGGTCAAGGCTCCTACGGCACTGCCCAGGCGCTGGCCAACGGGGCCAACGGTGTAAACGCCGCCATGGTGTTCGGTACCGACGGCACCATCGCAGCCTACGACCTCGTCGTCCTCGAGGATCCGCTGGGCGCCATGCCCATCTATCAGCCGGCTCCGGTGGTCCGGGGCGAGCTGTTGCAGGCCGAGCCCGGCGTGCAAGATGTGCTCTGCCAGATTTTCTCTCATCTCGACGGGCAAACCCTGTCGGCGCTCAACGCCGAGGTGGACGTCTACGGCCGCCGGCCGGCCGATGTCGCCGCGGAATTCTTGCGTCAAATCGGAGTGGCCCGATGATATCCCGTCCGGACGCCCGAGAGCCGCGGAGCCAGCTCGCCATAGTGGGCGCGGCCGCGACTCTCGGAGCGGCGGCCGGCCTGCCGTGGATTCAAAGCGCACCAAATCCGCTGGCCCTCGGCTCCCGCTTTCTCGTGCGGAACGCGAACCTTTTGTCCCTCATCCGTGATTGGCCTTTCGCGGCGTTGATTATCGTCCCGGCGGTCGTCGCGCTCATCGTCGCCTGCCGGAGATCGCCGGCCCGCGCGGGGTGGGGGCTTTGGACTGCGGGAAGCCTGGGCTTGCTGGCGGTCTGGGCGACGAGCGAGTCGATCATCGCCGCGGGACAAGCATCCGGGACGCTGGCTCGCGTTGCGCTGTGGGGCAGCGGCTTGTGGATCGCCCTCATAGGCTACGGGCTTATCGCGTACGCGGGCGTCCTTAGGCTTCGCCGGTCGCCGGCGGCCAACAGTCAGTGGTTGCTTTTGCTGCCCATCGTCGCCATCGCGGCCCACGCGGCGTGGCTCATCTTCTATTCGGAGCCGGCTGGCAACTGGCTGCTGCAAGTATTCCAGCAGGAAGCCCGCACCGGCGGCATCCAGCGCCGCATCGGCGAACACTTGTGGTTGTCGGCCATTTCGACAGCCTTGAGCATCTTGATCGGCATCGCGCTCGGCATCTGGGGATACCACCGGGAGCGGGTGGCGCGGGCATCGCTGTACGTGGCGGGCGTCATCCTGACCTTGCCGTCCCTCGCGCTGTTTGGCATGTTGATGGAGCCGTTTTCCGCCCTGGCCCGGGCCTTCCCTGTCCTGCGGGACTACGGCATCGGCGGGCTGGGCCCGGCCCCGGCCATCACGGGCTTGACCTTGTACGGGCTGTTGCCCGTTATCCGGAACACGTATACAGGTTTAAAGGGCGTGTCCGCCGCCCAGGTGGACGCCGCCCGGGGCATGGGGATGACCGGCCGTCAGTTGATGTTTCTTGTGCTCATCCCCCACGCGCTGCCGGTCATTTTGGCAGGCATTCGCCAAACCGCGGTCATGCTTACCGGCATCGCGGCCTTAGCGCAACTGATCGGAGGCGGAGGTTTGGGTTACTACATTCTTATGGGCATCAACCGGGCAAGCATCGCCCACATCCTGCTCGGCGCGGTTCCCGCCGTCCTGGTGGCGGTCGCCGTCGACCTCGCGCTGGATTGGCTCGGCCGCCGGCTGACGCCGAAAGGTTTGCGCCTGTCCAAGGGGGTGTCGGCATGAGCCAGCCGATCATCGTCTTTGACGGCGTGACGAAGACCTACGCCGCCAAGACAGCCGTCGACAACCTCAACCTCGAGATCAACCATGGCCAGACGTGCGTCTTCATCGGCCCGTCGGGCTGCGGCAAAACAACCAGCTTGCGCATGATCAATCGCCTGGTGGAACCGACGTCAGGGCGCATCCTGATCGACGGCAAGCCCAACGACAGCGCGCGGCCCGAGGAGCTGCGGCGCCAGATCGGCTACGTGATCCAGGGTGTCGGCCTGTTCGATCACCTCACCGTCGCGCAAAACGTCGGCATCGTGCCCCGCCTTTTGGGTTGGCCCAAGCAGCGAATCGATGAGCGGGTCGACGAGCTGCTCACCTTAGTCGGGCTGGATCCGGCCGTCAACCGGAACAAGTTCCCGCGCCAGTTGTCCGGCGGAGAGCAGCAACGGGTCGGGGTGGCCCGAGCGCTGGCGGCCGATCCGCCCATCCTGCTCATGGACGAACCGTTCGGAGCTCTCGATCCCATCACCCGAGAAAGGCTTCAGGACGAGCTGATCCGGATCCAGCAAGTGGTCAAGAAGACCATCGTTTTCGTGACCCACGACATTCACGAGGCGATCAAGCTGGCCGACCGGATCGCGATCATGCGGAACGGCCGGCTGGTGCAATACGACACCCCAGAAGCCATTCTTTGGCGGCCGGCGGATGAGTTTGTCCAGGAGTTCGTCGGCACCGACCGGGTTTTGAAAGCTCTTGGGCTCATCCCCGTCTGGAGCGTGATGGAGCCGGGAGAGCCCGGTCCCAAATGGCCCGGGGACTGGACCGCGAGCACCGTCCCGGTTGCCGCCACGTTGCGGGACGCGTTGTCCGCGGCCATCGCCAACGGAATGCGGGATACCGCCGTTGTCGACGAGCGCGGCGCCGTCGCCGGCTGGATTCGCCGGGAAAGACTTCTGACCGTGCTGGAAGACCTCCAGTCCCGGGAGGTGGCGTCTTGAAACTGGTTCGCCTGCTCGGCACGGTAGCCGCCGCGATCGTCCTTCTGGGCATTTTCTTCCGTCTGGACAGCCTGCACGCGCGGGTTCTCTTGGCCCTTTGGCCCGAGTATCCCCACGCCCTGCCGTTCCAAGGTGGCAACATGTGGGAGATGGGCGTCCGTACCGTCCAGCTCGTCCTGCTGGCGACCGTGCTGTGCACGGCCATCGGCGTTCCCCTCGGCATCGTCGCCACCCGGCCGCGCTACCGGGACGAATGGGCACCGATCGTCAACGGGCTCGTGAACGCCGGTCAGACGGTGCCGTCCCTGGCCATCGTCGCCTTGGCCTTGCCCTTGCTGGGATTCGGTTTTGTGCCGGCGCTGTTGGCCATGCTCCTAAACGGGCTGTTGCCCGTGCTGCGCAACACCGCGGTCGCGTTGGAAAGCGTAGACAAGGCGCAGATCGAAGCCGGCCTCGGCATGGGGATGACGCCCCGGCAGCTGTTGTGGATGGTGGAGATCCCCCGGTCCATTCCGGTCATCCTGGCCGGCATCCGGACGTCGGCGGTCCTCAACGTGGGCGTAGCCGTCTTAGCCGGCCTCATCGGCGCCGGCGGTTTCGGCGCCGCGATCGTGCACGGCATCGACCTGAGGGTTCCGCCCCTCGTCTGGTACGGGGCTGTTCCGACGGCGTTGCTGGCCGTTATCATGGACTTTTTCCTGCGCCGGCTCGAGGAGATGTTCACCCCCCGGGGGTTGCGCCTTGAGGAGCACCGCAGCTAGTGCACTACGACGGCGCCAGCGGTACACGCGAGCCCATTACGATCCTGCATGAGCAGGCGCCAGTAGCTCGGGCCGGTCGCTGCACACGCCGTCCACTCCCAGCTGCCGCAGCCCGTCAATCACCTCCGGGCGCTCCTCGTGCCAACAAATGATGCCTTTGCCGGCGGCATGCACGAGGTCGACATCGGCCCGGGTCAAGTACCGGTCCGGCCGGGGCCCGGCGCCTTCCCAGCAAAGATGCAGGTACGTTCCGCCAACCTCGACGAGCTGGGCCAAAAGCCCCGCGACGTCCCGGGGAGGCAGGCCCACCATCCACGCGGCGGGCAATTCGGGGGCGAGCTCCCGCACTGCCCGCACGTCGTCGGGGCGAGCCGAGCCCACGATGCAATAGGGTGCGAGGCCGCTGGCCTGGATGGCTGTCACGACCGCCGGCGCCGCCGCGCCCTCTTTGACATCCGCGTACACCCCCACCTGCTCGGCACGGCACAAGTCCAGGGCGTCTGCGAGCGTCAGCAGGCTTTCGTCGCAAACCTCGCCCGTCCGGGAATCCCGCAGGCGGAGCGTTTTCAGCTCTTTCCACGTGTGCGCCGCAACAGGACCCCGGCCGGTGGTCGCCCGATCGAGGAACGGATCGTGGATGACAACCGGCACCCCGTCCCGGCTCAGCCGCACGTCCATCTCCACCATGTCCGCGCCCAGCTGGGCCGCCAGGCGAATGGCTGCGGCGCTGTTTTCCGGCGCGTGAGCCGATGCCCCGCGGTGGGCGATGCGCAACCACCGGCGTTGATCGGCCGGGATCATCCGGGCCAGCTGCTTTTCCCACCACCCGACCCGATCCGGAATGACCGCCTCAAGCGCCTCCCAAGGGACGAGCTGCTCGGAGCCGATGGGAAATCGCCGGTTGAAGGCGAAGGACGGAACAAACCGCCGCTTTTCGAGATACGTGTGCACCAGGCGATCCGCCAGCGGTGTCTTGGCCGAAAGCCTTCCGGCAAACAGCGGCGTCACCCACACACCCCCGCAGCCGGCAAGGCGCTCGCACATGCGCACGACCGCCTCCCGTACCCGTTCAAAATCGCCCGGCTGCGCCGCCATCGCGTGCTTTCCGGGTTCGGCGTACAAAACCGGGTGGGTGTCCTCAAGGACCGCCCCACCCGGTTCGCCCAGTCGCATATCACGCCATTCCCCGTGGGCGCTGGCCTCCACCCGCACCGGCCGGCCGCCACCGTCGACGTACACCCACACGTGCTCAAGCTCGTACAAATGCTCGATGTCCCAGTCCCACCAGATCGCGTACTCGATGGCGAAGGCGGCCTGCGGGTCCCCGTTCGAGTTTAAGGATACATCACGGGGAAAAGACGGTGAACGGCCGCTTTGTCGGAAAATGCGGTAGCCCACGGCCTGGGGCCGGAAGGGCTCCCGCTCATCGAGCATGAGAATCGGGGCGAAGCGGGCCGCCAGCGCCCGCTCGCTTTCGTCCTGGACGACGTCAGGAAGGGGAGTTGCACCGCTCTCAAGGCCCGACTCCATCGGGCCCGAGGGGGCTTGCGTCACCGTCATGCGCCTCCTTTGGCTTCCACCCTCAAAGCGGGCTGTTCGCCCGCCCCAAGGTCCAAACGAACGCCGGTGACACCGTCGAACACGTGCAGCTTTTCGACTTCCAGCTGCAGGTAGACGGTGTCGCCGATCTTCGCTTCCGAGCTGCCGGGCACCAGCGCCCGGATAGACTGCTGACCGGCGCGCATATCCACCAAGGTGTCTCTGCCGAGGGGCTCCAGCATGAAGACTTGCGCCACTGGCAGCCCCGGGGCGGGTTCAGTCCGGAAGCGCAGGTCCTCGGGCCGGACGCCCAGCACCACCTCGCGGCCTTCGGCCCGTTCAAGCTGGGGCCGGGCTGACGGGGGCAACTGGATGGTCAGTCCGGCCGTTTCAAGCCGCGGCATGCCACCGTCGTTCCGGAATTCCATCCGCACCAGGTTCATGGGCGGATCGCCGATGAATGAGGCGACGAACAGATTGGCCGGCCGCTCATACAGCTCCTGAGGTTTGCTCAGCTGCTCGATGACCCCGGACCGCATGACGGCAATGCGATCCGCCATGGTCAACGCCTCGATCTGATCGTGGGTGACCAGGATGGTGGTGATGCCCAATTCCCGCTGCAGCCTCTTGATCTCGGTGCGGGTCTCGATCCTGAGACGGGCGTCCAGGTTGCTCAACGGCTCGTCCAAAAGCAGAAGTTCCGGCTCTTTCACCAGCGCCCGGCACAAAGCCACCCGCTGCTGCTGGCCGCCGGAGAGCTGGCTCGGCTTTCGGGCCAGGAGCTCCTCGATCTGGGCGGTGCGGGCCACCTCCCGCACCCGGCGCTCGATCTCTTCCCGCTTCGCTCGCCGCAGCCGCAAGGGGAACGCAATGTTGTCAAACACGGTCATATGGGGATAGAGGGCGTAGCTCTGAAAGACGAGCCCCACCCCCCGGCCTTTGGGCGGCACGTCGTTGACCCGCTGGTCATCGAAGTAAATGTCTCCCCGGGTCGGGCGGTAGATGCCGGCCAGCATGAGCAAAATCGTCGACTTGCCGCAGCCGCTCGGGCCTAAAAGCGCCAAAAGCTCCCCGTCCTCGATGGACAAGTTCACGTCGTTGACGGCCACCACCGGTCCGAACGCTTTCGTCAATCCTTCCAGTCGTATGCGCGCCAAATCAGCTGCCCCCTTTCGTACCGCCGATCGTCACCCGCATGAGGTACTTCTGGGTAAAGAAGAAAAACAGCAAGACGGGTGCGATATAAAACAGGGCGGTGGCCGACAAGAGTCCATAGTCTAGGAAGCGATAGTCGCCGACGATGGAGTTGATGTAGCTCGACAATGTCCAGGCGTTTTTGTCCTGGATGAAGGTGATGACGTAAATGTACTCAGACCAGCCGTAGATGAAGGAAAAGATAGAAATGGAAGCGACCCCGGGCATGACCTGAGGAAGCATGACCTTGTACCACGTCTGGATCCGCGATGCCCCGTCCACCAGCGCCGACATCTCCACGTCCCATGAAATCGCGTCGTAAAACCCCTTCATCACCCACACGCCCAACGGCAGCATCAGCGCCGCCTTGACCAAAAACACTCCCGGGATGCTGTTGAGCAAGCCCAAGGTGCGCAACACGTAATACGTCGCGATGAGGAGCGTAATGCCGGGAAACGCGTGGAGGATAAGGGTCAAGGCCAAAAACAAGCTGCGCCCCCGAAACTTCATGCGGGACAGGGCGTACGCGGTCGGCGTGGCCACCGCCACCATGGTCACTGTCATCCCGATCGCGAGCCACAGCGTGTTCCACGTCGTGCGCCACAGGTCTGGGTAATAGTCCGACGGCGGTTCCCACAAGAAACGCCAGTGCCGCAAGGTAAACCCCTCGGGCCAGACGCCGTGGACCAGTTCCGTACTGAACGAGTTCAGCACAAGCCATCCGTAGCCCGCGACCAGCGGCAACGACACGATGATCAAGAACGCGTACACACCGAAGGCGAGCGCCCGCTCCCGGCGCCGTTCCCGGGCCAAGACCCTGGGATCCGCCCTCAGGCCCGCCGCCGGACGGTTCTGGGCCAGTTCAGGCATGTCACATCACCTCGATCTTGGGCTCCGCCATCATATCCCGGAAGCGGAATACCCGCCAGTAAACGATGGACGCCACCGTTCCCAAAACGACCAGGACGATGGAAAGGGCCGCGCCGTACCCGAACTCGTAGTTGGCAAAATACCCCCCGAAGGCCAGGTTGTAGGCGTACAGCGACCAGACCGTCGAGGCAAAGTACGGACCGCCCCCGGTAATGATGAGGATGTATTCATACGACGTCAGCAGCGACAACGTCTGATAGGCGGTGACAAACAAAAGCGGCCAGCGGATGAGGGGCAGCGTAACGTAGCGCACCTGCTGCAGCCACGTGGCCCCATCGGCCAGGGCCGCCCACGAGTAGTCCCGCGGGATGGACTTAATGGCCGAATAAAAGATGACCATGCCGAAGGACGCCCCAATGATGCCGTTGGTCAAGACGATGACGGCCATCGGGTAGTCGGTGATCCAGTTGACCGGCCGGCCTCCCGCCGCGACCACCAGGCTATTGAGCAGCCCCGCTCCGGTCGGGTCCAAAATCCACATCCAGATGATCCCATACACGATGGGCGGCGTGAACCGGGGCAAGAGCCACAGCGCCTGAAAGACTCGGCCGATCCGATCCGGCACGAAGGTGGTGGCCAGCGCCAAAAGCACCGCAAGCCCGACGTTGAACAACGCCAGCGTCGCAAACGTGTAGACGATGGTGTTCTGCAAAATGCCGGGCAGCAAAAAGTCCTCGGCCATCCGCAAGAACGTGGCAAAGCCGACGAAATTCCACCGCAGCCGGAAATCCATGTCGGTAAAGCTCATGGCGGCGGTCATGACCGCGGGCACCGCGTAGAAGGCAACGACCACGGCCAGCGCCGGCAACATCAACACCGCCAGCGCGACTTTTTGTCGGCGGGACACGGCACTTCCCTCCCGAAAAAACGCAAAGGGAACCCAGAGCTCCCGCTCCGGGCTCCCTTTGCCGGACTAGCGCACGATGAGGTCGTCTCCCAGTTCCGCCCGCAGCCGCCGCTCCAGCTGCTGGAGGGCTTGCTCGGGCCGCAGCGCCCCGGTTTCTACCGCTCCGATGGCGTCGTACAGCACGGTGTTATAGAAGCCGGAAGCCGGATGGGACGGCAGGAAGATCTGGTCCGGGACGAGGGTAGCCGTCGCCGCCAGGTACTCGTCCGCCGCGAACGTCGGAAACGCCGTCTGGGACTGCCGGATGGCCAGCTTCGCGCCTTCCAGCGCGTGGTTGGTGTTGAGGTCTACCGCGGATGCCAGCGTAATGAGCAATGCGGCCAGGTCCTTATGCTGGGACGCCTGGGTGACCATGTACGCCTGCGGCTGCCCTAGCTGGTTCGGGGTTCCCTCGGGATCGCCGGCGGGAATGAGCGTGAACCCGATGTTCTCCCACAGCTCATCCTCAGAAACGCCCAAGTCTCGCTGCCACTCGGCCCAGTTCCACATGCCGCCGGTCAGCTGAATCCCGGCCGTTTCGTCCTGGACCAGGCTCCGGTGGACGGTAGGCCACGGCCACGAGGTCATCCCTTTGGGCAACAATCCCTCTTGGCTCATCGTCGAGAAGAAGTTCAGCGTCTTGAGCACCGCGTCCCGATCCAGTACAAGCTTCCCAGTGCCCGCGTCAAAGTACTGGCCGCCAAAGGCGACAATGTACTGGAAGAAGTCCGGTCCCGCGGTGGGCCGGTGGAGGAACGCCCATTCGACCAGACCCGCGTCCCGCATCTCGCGGCCGAGGTCCATCAGGTCGTCCAGCGTGAACTCCTTGTCCTTCACCCGGCGGGGGAGATCCTCGATGTCGGCCTCACTCCAGCCCAGCGCCCGGAGGTGGTCCTTGCGGTAAAACACCATCCGAACCTCGATGTCCTGAGGCACGCCCCACCGCTTGCCGTCGAAACTGACCGACTCCCAAAGATGCGGGAAAACGTCTTGGTACGTCCAGGTCCAGTACCGGTCGATGTATTCGTCCATCGGCACGATCCAGCCCGCCCCGGCCCACGCGGGGATGTCCAGGTGGCTGGAGTTGATGATGTCCGGGATAGTTTCCGGATCCCCGCTCTCGAACGCGAGGATGGCCCGCCGCCGGAACGAATCCCACGACTCGGTCCAGAAGTCCGCTTCGATTTGCACCCGCACGTCGGCGCCGGCCGCCTCCAAAATCTGATTGAGCCGCTCCGCGGCCAGCTTCAGATTCTCCGCCCGGTAAAACGCCGGTGTGTCAGGTCCGATGGTCCAAGCCCGCAATGTCACAATCTCTTGGGCAGCGGCCGCCGTGCCCAAACCAACGAGCAGGAACGCGCCGAGCGCCAGCGCAAGCCATCGGAAACGGCACTTAGTCGCTTCCATTGCGTCGTCATCCTCCTCCTTGCGGTTCTCTCGCGTGAATCTCTCCCGCCACGGAAGCGCTGCAGCCGACCCGGGCGATCCACCCCCTCCCAGCACAAAACGTGAGCCCGCGATGCGGACGCCGAACCCACCAGCGCGTGAAAGCGCTTTCCGTTGAAGGTTACATTTCAACGTAACCCCTGATACTTCCTTCTGAGTACAATCGGTGACATGCGACTGTTACAAGTCTTTTACACATCTTTGGGTCCGAAGGCCCGCACCGGGCCCAGCCGCGGTTACGACCAACAATCGATGCCGATTCGATCCAAAGCGCCTGCTGCGCTCTCCGAGGAGGATCCAGCGCTTGCGGCGAACGAGTCTTGCGGCCGGGACGGCTCCCGCGGTCCCCGGAGTGGGGCCCAAGCTGCAAGGTTCCCCGGATGGGCCGCCGGATCTTTTCGGAGGTGACCGACCTGTGGGCGCGTTCGATTTCCGCTTTCCTTACGCTTCCCGGCGGAGCCCCGTCATGGGCCGGCGGGGTGCGGTTGCCACCAGCCATCCGCTGGCGGCCCAGGTGGGCTTGCGCATCCTGCAAGACGGCGGCAACGCGGTGGATGCGGCAGTAGCGACGGCCGCCGCGCTGACGGTGCTTGAACCGACCTCCAACGGCATCGGCGGCGACGCCTTCGCGCTCGTATGGGACGGCCGGCGGCTCCACGGGCTGAACGCCTCCGGCCGGGCCCCGCAAGCCTTGACACCGGAAGTCTTCTTCGAGCGGGGGCTCGACCGGGTTCCCACCGACGGGTGGCTGCCGGTGACCGTCCCCGGGGCGGTGTCGGCTTGGGCGGAGCTTGCCCGGCGATTCGGAAGCATGCCGCTGAAAGACCTCGTGGAACCCGCGGCCCGCTACGCCGAGGAGGGACACCCGGTTCCCCCGGTCATCGCCCGGTCGTGGCGCGCGGCCGCCCAGCGGTTCGGCCACCGCGACGACTTCCGGCAAACGTTTCTCCCCTGGGGCCGGCCTCCCAAAGCCGGCGAGCTGTGCGCCGGCCCCGATCCGGCCCGCACGTTGCGGCTCATCGGCGAGTCGGACGGGGAGGCTTTCTACCGGGGCGAGCTCGCCCGGGCCATCGCCCGGTATGCGGCCCAGACCGGCGGATACATCACTGAGGAGGACCTGGCCGCCCACCGGCCCGAATGGGTCGAGCCCATCAGCACCTCATACCGCGGGTTTCAAGTGTGGGAAATCCCGCCCAACGGCCAGGGGCTGGCCGCCCTCCTGGCGCTCAACATCCTGGAAGGAACCGATGTGGCGAGCCTTCCCCATCTGTCCGCGAAACAGCTCCACCTCGTGGCCGAAGCGCTGAAACTGGCGTTCGCCGATGCCCACCGTTACATCGCGGACCCGGCCCGCTCTCCGGTGCCCACCCGGGAGCTCTTGGACAAAGGGTACGCGGCGCGCCGGCGGGCGCTCATCGCTGGCGGGCGGGCGCTGGCCGAACCCCAGCCGGGCCTGCCGCGCGCGGGGGACACCGTCTATTTGTGCGCGGCGGACAGCGAAGGTCGCATGGTCTCCTACATCCAGTCCAATTACATGGGATTCGGCTCCGGCGTCGTCGTCCCGGGCACCGGGATCGCGCTACACAATCGGGGCGCCGGGTTCACCTTAGAAGAAGGCCATCCCAACCGGGTAGCGCCGGGCCAGCGGCCGTACCACACCATCATCCCCGGCTTTTTGTCCAAGAACGGCGTGCCCCTGGCCGCCTTCGGTGTCATGGGCGGCGACATGCAGCCCCAAGGGCACGTGCAAGTCGTCACCGGCATAATCGACTACGGGCTCAACCCCCAGGCGGCTTTGGACGCCCCCAGAATCCGGGTGGCCGGCGCCCGGGACGTCCACCTGGAATCCTCCATCAGCAAGGATACGGCCCGGCAGCTGGCCGACTGGGGACACCAGGTGCACATGGAGTTTGAGGACGAGATGTTCGGCGGCGGGCAAATCATCTGGCGGGATCCCGATACGGGCGTGTTCATCGCGGGATCCGAGCCCCGAAAAGACGGCTCGGCCGCGGCCTGGTAAAGAAGCGGCACATGCGCCGGAGTCCACGGGGAACCCTAATCCCATGGACTCCCTTCTCAGGGTCGAACAGGTCACCAAGGTGTTCGGGCGCCGCTCCGAACGGGCCCTCAAGATGCTCGCGCAAGGGTTCGGCAAGGACGAGATCTTGCGGGAAACCGGAGCCACCGTCGGCGTCCACAGCGCCTCATTCACCGTCAACCGGGGCGAAATCTTCGTCATTATGGGCTTGTCGGGCAGCGGCAAGTCCACCTTGATCCGTTGCATTAACCGCCTCATCGAGCCATCGGCGGGCCGGGTTTTCCTCGGAGATCAGGACGTGACAGCCGCCGACGAGCGCGCTTTGCGAGAGATCCGCCGCCGGCGGATGTCCATGGTATTCCAGCGGTTCGCGCTGTTTCCTCACCTCAACGTAGCCGAGAACGTCGCCTACGGGCTCAGAGTCCGGGGGGTGCCGCCGTCGGAACGCCGGCGCCGGGCGATGGAAATCTTGGAGCGGGTGGGCCTGGCCAGATGGGCCGATGCTCCCATCCAGCGCTTGAGCGGCGGCATGCAGCAGCGGGTCGGCCTCGGCAGGGCCATCGTCACCGATCCGGAGATCCTCCTCATGGACGAGCCGTTCAGCGCCTTGGATCCCCTGATCCGGCGGGACATGCAGGATGAGTTGCTGCGCCTCCAGTCCGACCTCAAGAAGACCATCGTATTCATCACCCACGATCTGGACGAGGCCCTGAAACTGGGCGATCGGGTCGCGGTGATGAAAGACGGTGTCATCCACCAGATCGGGGCACCGGAAGAAATCTTGCAAGAGCCGGCCACCGACTATGTGGCCGAATTCGTCCGGGGCGTCAGTCCCCAGCACGTGCTCACCGCCCGCCACATCATGCAGACTCCCGGCGCGCTGGTCAAAGTCAAGGACGGGCCCCGGGTCGCGCTGCGGGAGATGGAAGCGGAAGGTTTGTCCAGCGCCTTCGTCGTCGACGAGGCCGGGCGACTGGTCGGGCTGGTGCTGGCCGACGATGCCGTCCGGGCCATATCCGAAGGCCGCCGCAACTTGCGGGAAATCGCCGTCAAAGACAGCCCCCGGGTCGCACCGGACACACTCATGGACGATCTCCTTCCCATCGCGGCCGAAGCCCGCTACCCAATCGCGGTCGTCGACGACGATGGGCGCCTGCTCGGCATCATCGCCCGGGTTCACGTCCTGAGCGGTCTTGTGGCCCACCGGCGGGAACCGGCGGATGGACGGAAACCGGGGGAAGGAGCTTAAAGTGGTGAACGCCTGGTTTCGGATCCCGTTGGGGCCGTGGATCGACGCGGCGACCGGAGTGCTGGTAGTCAATTTGCGGGGCGTTTTCCGGAGCATCAGCGACTGGATCGGCGTCGTCCTCGGAGCCGTGGAAGGCGTACTGCGTGGTGCGCCGTTTTGGCTCGTGCTTCTTGTCGTCAGCCTCCTCGCTTGGAAGGTGGCGGGCCGGGGCCCAGGGCTGTTTGCCGGGGCAGGCCTGTTGTTCATCGCGGGGATAGGCTTGTGGGACCGGGCGATGATCACCCTCGCTTTAGTCCTGACGGCCACCCTCGTTTCCATGATCCTCGGTATTCCGTTGGGAATTCTCGCGGCCCGCTCCCGGACGCTGGACGCCGTGTTGCGCCCAGTGCTGGACGTCATGCAGACGATGCCCAGCTTCGTCTACCTGATCCCGGCCTTAATGTTGTTTGGCATCGGTCGAGTGCCGGGCGTCATCGCGACCGTCGTGTTTGCCATGCCGCCAGCCATCCGCCTGACAAACCTGGGCATTCGCCAGGTGCCCCGGGACGTGGTGGAGGCGGCCCGGGCGTTCGGTGCCACCCCGAGCCAGCTGTTGTTCGGCGTCCAGCTGCCGCTCGCGCTGCCTACCATCATGGCCGGGGTCAATCAGACCATCCTGCTATCGCTGTCCATGGTCGTCATCGCCGCGATGATCGGCGCTGGAGGGCTCGGCGGGGTCGTCTTGACCGCCATACAACGGGTGCAGATCGGAACAGGGTTCGAAGGCGGCATTGCCATCGTGATCCTGGCCATCGTTCTCGACCGCATCACTCAAGCACTGGCCCGGAACCGGCGAGGCCGGAACGACTCCTGACGCCGCCGGCCGGGGCCGGCCCTTGTGGGGAGGCATGCGAAGATGACACTTCGCTGGATTGTACTGGCCATCGTCGCCGCAGTCGTCGCGGCCGCGGTGATCAACTTCTTGCCGGATCAAGCACCCGGCCAGGCGAGCCTTGTCCGGATCGCCATGCCCCCGTGGACGACATCGCCGCCGCCCACGTATGTGGCCAAGGCCATGCTCGAAGATCTGTATGGCCTTTCCGTTGCCATAGAGGAGACGGACGTGGGTGTGGCCTGGCAGTCGGTGGCCAACGGCGATATCGACCTGTTGGTCGACGCGTGGTTGCCCAACTTGCACGCCAACTACCTGGAAGCCCACCGGGACAACGTGGAGATCTTGGGCGAGCCGCTGTACCAGGGTGCCGACCTGGGCTGGGCGGTGCCCGCCTACGTTCCCGCCGACAGCGTCGAAGACTTGAAGGACGAATCCATCGCGGCCATGTGCAACCGACGGGTTATCGGCATCGACCCCGGGGCGGGCATGATGCGGGTATCGCAGCAGGTGCTGGAGGCGTACGATTTGGATTGGGAACTGGTGGAAGGAAGCGAATTCGCCATGCTCACCGCCCTCGACGATGCAGTGCGCAACCGGGAGTGCATCGTGTTTCTCGCCTGGCGGCCGCACTTCATGTTCGCCCAGCACGACCTGAAGTTCTTGGAGGATCCCCTGGGTCTGTGGACCCGGGACAACGCGGTGAAAGTGGCCCGGCGGGGGTTCTCCGAAGACTTCCCCGGCCCTGCCCGGCTCCTCGGGAGATGGCGACTGCCCATCGAGGACGTGGAGCAGATGATCAACGAGATCGAGGTGAACGGCCGCCCGCCGGAAGAAGTGGCCGGGGAATGGGTGGCGGCCAACCGCGACCGAATCCGGGCGTGGCAGGAAGCGGACTGATCCAAGTGCGCGGGGTCCCGACCGAATCAACCCACGAACAGGAATTGTGCGAGAGAGGCAGAATTAGTCCTGAGTATGCATTGACGTTGACGGCGGGGGGCTGAACCGTGCTGATTCGCGATCAAGCCGGGCGCACCGCGCGGCTGTTGCTGTATTCGGGAATCGGATGGTTGTGCGTCGCGGCCGCCGCAGGGGCGGGTGCGGCGCTGGCCGCCGGCGGATTCGTGCCGGCAGCCGCCGGGGGCGGCGCCCCCTGGGCGTTCGTCCGCCTGTTGCAGCCCGTGTTCCTCAACGCCCTCGTGTTCGGCTGGGCGGCCATGGCCGGGGTGGGTGTCGCCCTCCTTGTCATGCACCGCACCCACGGGACCGCGTTGCACAGCGAACCCTTGGGCCAGCTGGCCGTCTGGGTGTGGAACGCCGCCAACGGGGCCGGCATCGCCGGGCTTGGGCTCGGCCTTCGGGCCGGCGGCCCGCTCGCGGAGTACATCTGGCCCGCCAAGCTGGCCTGGTTTCTCGGGCTGCTTCTTGTGTTATACAATGTGGCCCGCACCTTGTCCCGAACCCGGCAGCCCCTTTATGTGAGCGACTGGTACCTTCTGGCCGCACTGGCGTGGACAGCCGTCGTGTATCCCTTGGGAACGGGCTTGTGGCTGCCGGAAGGTTTGGGGAGCGGCCCCATGGGCGCGTTGCTGTACGGCATGTACACGCAGGGCATCGTTTGGCTATGGGCTGTTCCCTTGGCGTTGGGCGCGGCTCTCTATGTCGCCCCGTCCATCGCCGGGCACCCGCTTTACAGCGGCAAGCTGGCCCAGCTGGGTTTGTGGGGGCTGGCTCTTTATGCCGGCACCGGGATTCAGCGGTTGTGGGGTGCGTCGCTTCCCGGCTGGGTCCAAGCCCTGCCCGCGGCGCTGGGCGCTTTGACGTTGGTCCCAGCGCTGGCCGCAGCGGCCAACCTCCATCACACGGTTCGGCCCCGCTGGGCCGCGCTGGCAGGTACGCCGGCCGGACGCTTCCTCCAGCTCGGTTCCGGCCTGCTGGTTCTGGCGGCGGTCCAAGCGGCCATAGAGCCCCTTGGGATCGTTCAATCCCGCATCCACGCAACCCAGTGGGCAGCGGCGGCGCCGTTGACGGCCCTGTTGGGCGGGGCAACATTCCTGTTGTTTGCCGGCGTTTACGAACTTTTGCCCATGCTCAGACGTCCCGCTGATCGCCTGCAGGCGCCTCTTTACGGGCCCCGGGCGGCCCGCTGGCACGCGGGCGCTTCCAGCCTGGGCGTCGTCTTGTTCGTCGCCGGCCTGTGGCTTGGGGGCACGTTGCAAGCCGTGCAGCGCGCAGCCTTCAGCCCGGCCGCCCTTCAGCCGGCGCTGGCCCTTCAGGCGGCCGGCCTGGCCTTGTTCTTGGTTGCCCAGGTGTTCCTTGTGTACACGGTCGCGCGCGCTGCCGTCGCACCCCGGGAAGTCCAGTTGCCGGTCACCATTACCTACCCGTGACACCTGCTTCAACTGCGCCCCAAGCCCGGACCGTCTCGCCCGCGGGCCGGGTCCCCCGCCGGGGTTCCGCCCGGCGGGGAGTGGCCGGTGCCGTGGCCACGTCCAGTACGGCCACTTGGCCCTCGGCCAGCCGGGGCAACGCCTCCTGGACCGCCCGGGCCAGTTGCTCCCCGTTCTCCACCCGGTATCCGGCCGCCCCGCACGCCCGGGCGTAGGCCGCCCAGTCGGGATTGTGCAAGGCTGTGCCGAACGGGCGGCGGCCCGTCTGTCGCTGCAGGAACTCTTCCTCCGCGTACCGGCCGTCCCGCAAAACGACGCACGCAATGGCCAACCGGTGCTGGACCGCGGTGGCGAGCTCCGCCATGCTCATGGCAAACCCACCGTCGCCGGTAAACGCCACCACCTGCCGCGAGGGCGCGGCCAATTTCGCCCCGATGGCACCGGGCAACCCAAACCCCACGGTACGCCAGTGGCCCGACAAAAGCAGCCGAATTTCCGGCCCCCGGAAATAGCGGCTGAACCAGAAGGCGTTGTTGCCCACATCAAGCGACACCGCGGCCCCCGGCACCAGCGCCCGGCCCACCGCCGCGGCCACCGCCGCCGGATGCAACGGCCCGGACATGTCCGATGCTACCTGAGCGATCTCCCCATCCCACGACCGGCGGGCCTGATCCGCCGCGGCCGCCCACTCGGGCCGGTACGTTCGGCCAAGGGCAGCCGCAAGGCGCGGTAACACGTCCGCCGCATCGCCCCAGATGCCCAGGTCGACGGGGCACGCAAGCCCGATGTGCTCCAGGCGCCGGTCAATCTGAATGATCCGGGCGTGGGGCGCGGCGTACTCCGGGTGCCACCACGTTGTTCCCACCACCAGAACCAGATCGGCCCGACCCAGCACGTCGGCGGCGGCTTGGGTGCCGAACGGGCCGATGACCCCCACGTTCCACGGGTTCTCGGCCGGCACCAGGCCGATGGCCGGCATGGTGTGGACGATGGGCGCCTGCAGCCGCTCGGCCAGTTCCAACAACGCCCCCACGGCGTGCCGGACCCCAAGACCCGCAAACAAGACCGGCCGGTTGGCCTCCTCAAGCCACCGGGCCGCTTGCCCGATACGCTCCGGATCGATCTCCACCCGGCCGCCAAAGTCCTGGAAAGGCTCCTCCACCCGGACATCAGGAATCGTTTCCATCCAGAGATTTTTCGGCACGCCCACCCGCACCGGCGACGACTCAAGGGTCGCCCGGCGCAACGCCTGGCTGAAGATGCGGCAAGCCTGGCCACCATCGGCCAGCGTGCGGCTGAACGCGGTCGCTTCCCGGTACAAGCCGTCGGTGTCTGCGTCCTGCGGCCAGCCGGTGCCGGCCCGCCGGGTGGGCAGTTCCCCGGTGATGGCCAAAAGCGGCACCCGGTCCATGGCCGCGTCGTAGATGCCGTTCAGCATCTGCACGGCGCCCGGGCCCGAATCGGCCACGCAAGCGGCAAGGCGGCCGGACATCTTGCCGTAGGCCGAAGCCATCAGCGCCGCGGCCCCTTCGTGCCGGCACACCACGAACCGGGGCCGGCCCTCCCGTCGAAGCTCTTCCAGCAAAGGCAGTAGCGTGTCCCCGGGAACGCCGAACACGACATCGATGCCCCACGCCTGCATTTGCCTGACCACGTATTGGACGACGGTCATCTCCCCGCGCAATGCCAATCCCTCCTTGCCGCTATCACCTCGGGTAGTCTTTCCCGCCCAGCCCGCGGTTACCCGGAAGAAGGATTCCCGGCCCGGCCGGCCAATGAGGAGAACCCGGGCAAAGCAGGCCGGACTCAAGGAGATGACGACGATGCATCACGTTTCGGCACCCGTAGTCGCGGTCGGCTCGACCAATCCGGCCAAGGCGGGCGCAGCGGCCTCGGTAATGGGCCGGGCCTTTCCCGGCGCCCGGGTCGTGACCGTCGCGGTGGAAAGCGGTGTGAGCCGTCAGCCCATGAGCGCGGCCGAAACGGAACGGGGCGCTCGCAACCGGGCGGCGCGGGCTCTGGACGCCTGCCCGGACGCCCGGTACGGCATCGGCCTGGAAGGCGGCTTCGAGCCCGGCGCGGGCGGCGGCCATCTGGTCAACTGCTGCGCTGTGGCCGCCCGGGACGGCCTGGTGGCCGTTGCCTGGGGCGTTCGGTTTCCGCTGCCCCCCGCAGTCGTCGAGCGGCTTTGGGCCGGGGAGGAACTGGCCACTGTTATGGACCGGTTGAGCCGGACATCCCAGAGCAAAGCGCGCCTGGGGGCGGTGGGCATCCTCACGGGCGGCCTGCTGACCCGGGAAGCCTTGTGGGAGCAAGCCATCGCCTGCGCGCTCATCCCCCATCTGAACCCGGACCTGTACCGTCCAGCTCCCGGCGACCGGCGTTATGACCCGCCGGCACACCGCCTCCCAGCGGGTCCGGGTCAGGGGGATAGTCCTAAAACTTGACAGCGCCGGCCGGAGGGAGTAGTGTGGAAGAGAACGGCATTTGTCCGACAAGTGCATAAGCGCCCTGCCGGCGCCCGGTGGTGGCCGTCGGCGGGCCCGTCAAGGGGAGCTGGGTAGGCCCGGCTGAGAGGACGGAACCGCATCCGTCGACCCTTCGAACCTGATCTGGGTAATGCCAGCGCAGGGATGGACTCTCAGAACACGCGACCGCTCACCCTGGCGGGGATTGGGCGGTCGTTTTCATTTTGCAAGGGGGGTGGTCGGGGCATGGCGGTTTGGCGGGCGGCAAGGGAAAGGTTTCCCGTTGTCGCCTTCTCCATTGCCCTGCTGGCCGCATGGGAGGCCGCCGTCCGGCTGCTGGACGTACCCAAGTATCTCCTTCCTGCCCCCAGCGGGATATTGAACGCCCTGATAGCTTCCATGGCTACGCTCGTTGCCGTGCACACTCCCGTCACCCTGGCCGAGGCCGGCGTAGGGCTTCTCATGGCGCTGGCGGCCGGAGTCGTTACCGGCGGTGCGGTCCATGCGTTCCCCCTCGCCCGCCGAACGGTCTACCCGCTGCTCGTCGTCTCGCAAACCGTGCCGGTCATGGTTCTCGCCCCGCTGCTCGTCATCTGGTTCGGCTACGGAGCTCTCCCCAAACTGCTGCTCGTCGCCATCGCCTGCTACTTTCCCATCGCCGTGGCGGTGGTCGACGGCTTGGACAGCGCCGACGCCGGCATGCTGAAGCTGTTGCGGTCCATGGGCGCCCGGCCGTGGCAACAGTTCATCATGGTCAAGGTGCCGGCGGCCCTTTCCAGCCTGTTTACCGGCTTGCGGGTGGCGGCCAGCTACGCGGTGATGGCAGCGGTCGTCGCCGAGTGGATGGGGGCGGAAGCCGGGCTTGGCACGTTCATCGTCCGGTCGGCCCATTCGTTCCGCACCGAGCACGTCTTTGCCGGCATCGTCCTCGTTTCCCTTTACTCGGTCGGGCTGTTTGTGGTCGTGGACGCGGTTCGCCGGCGGGCGCTGCCCTGGGAGATCTACCTGAGGGAGGACACATGGCACCGCCAAGACTCGCAACACCGCGCCCCGGTCGAATATCCATCGCAGGGAGGTAGTTGGGAATGAACGCGAACAGGAAGATGCTGCGAAGCCGTCTTTTGGCCATCGCGCTTGGACTGATGGTTTTGGTGGCCCTTTGGGGGCTTCCTGTGAAAGCCCAGAGGAAAGCCATCATGCAGCTTGAATGGACGCCCAATACGAACCATACCGGAATCTACGTCGCCCTGGACAAAGGCTGGTACGCCGAGGAGGGCGTCGACCTGGAAATCGTCACCCCGGGCAGCGACACCAACGTCTTGGCGTTGGTGGCGGCAGGCCGCGCGCACTTTGGGGTCAGCGTCCAGGAGTACACGACCAGCGCCCGCACAGAAGGGTTTCCTGTCGTTTCCGTTGCGGCCATCGTCCAGCACAACACCTCCGGTTTCGCCTCCATCGGGCGGGGCATCAAAACCGCGGCCGACTTTGAAGGCAAGCGCTACGGAGGCTGGATGCTTCCGCTTGAGCGGGCGATCCTCGGTTCGATGATGGCCCGGGACGGCGCCGACGTCGACAAGGTGCAGTTCGTCAGCATCCCCGGGAGCATCGACCTCATCACGTTGCTCACCCGGGACATCGACTTCACCTGGATTTACTACGGCTGGCAAGGCATTGAGGCACAACTGCGAGGCGTGGAGCTGGACATCGTCATGATGAACGACTACTTCGATGCGGTGCCCGACTATTATACGCCAATCCTGGTCACGTCCGAGTCGCTCATCGAAACCGATCCGGATCTGGTAGGCGCCGTGGTGCGAGCCACCGCCCGGGGATATACCTATGCGGCCCAAAACCCTGAGGAAGCGGCCGAGATTTTGCTCAAGTACGCCCCCGAAAACGACCCCGCACTCGTGCGCGCAAGCCAGAAGTGGCTGAGCCCCCGATACATCGACGATGCGCCGTACTTCGGCCACCAGCGCCTTGAGGTATGGCAAGCGTTCGGCGACTGGATGTACTCCAACGGTCTCATCCAAGAACCGTTCGACGCTCAGGCGGCGTTCACCAACGAGTTCTTGCCGAAAGATTGACCGCTCAGGTAGCGGCCCGACGGTGCCCTAACGGTTTCCGCGGTATCGGGAAGGGGTGGTGCCGGTGGCCAAATTGTCCGTCCGACAACTGACCAAGGCATACGTCGAGCGGGGCCGGCGGCTTCCCGTCCTGAACGCCGTGAGCTTTGAAGCTCATGCGGGAGAGTTCGTGGCCGTCATCGGCCCAAGCGGCTGCGGCAAGAGCACCCTCTTTGAGATCGTCTGCGGGCTGTTGGCAGCCGATGCGGGCACCGTCGAGGTCGACGGAGAGCAGGTCATGGGCCGTCCGGGTTGGGTGGCGTATATGCCCCAAGACGATCTCCTTTTTCCGTGGCGGCGCCTGATCGACAACGTCATTGTACCTCTGGAAATCAAAGGAATGAGAAAGGAAGCGGCCCGGGCCCGGGCGCTGGAGTGGCTGCCCGTCTTTGGGCTCGCGGGATTCGAGGAAGCGTACCCGAGCCAGCTGTCGGGCGGCATGCGCAAACGGGCGGCTCTGCTGCGGACGTTCCTCACCGAGCGGGACATCGTGGCCCTTGATGAGCCGTTTGGAGCCCTGGACGCGCACACCCGCCGAAAGATGCACAGCTGGCTCGCGGACGTCCATGCCCGGCTTGGGCGCACGATCCTCCTCATCACCCACGACGTGGAGGAAGCCTTAGTCCTGGCCGACCGGGTCATCGTGCTCAGCCGCCGGCCCGCCCGGGTCGTCTTTGAGCTCGCGGTCGATCTGCCCCGTCCCCGGGACGTCCTTTCGCCCGCGTTCGCCGCGTTCAAGGGCGCTTTGCTCGAGCGGCTGGCCGACGGCAAAGAGGGCATTGCAAGCCCCGTCCCGGACGGTGTCGGCCCTCCATGGGCGGTGCGGCTTCCCGCAACGGAAGGAGGAGGGAAACGGTGACCGGCCCGGTACCCGCCGCGCTGATCCTTGCTGGCGGCGATCTCGACCACCCCGGAGCGCAAGCCCACCTTTTCACGGGCCCGTGGAACATCGTCGTTGCGGTCGACCGGGGAGCCGCCCACGCCCGGCGCCTCGGACTAAAGCCGTCGGTGCTGGTCGGCGACATGGACTCCATCGATCCCGGGGACCGGCGAGCGCTGCAACCGGTCCCCGAAGTCGTCTACCCGGCGGCCAAGGACAAAAGCGACACGCAGCTGGCGGTCGAGTGGGCCTTGCACCGGGGAGCTCGCCGGATCGTCATCGCCGGCGGTATCGGAAACCGCTTCGACCACTCGCTGGCCAACGCCCATCTGTTGCTCACCATCGAACGGCACGGCGCCGCCGGGGTCGTCACCGACGGCCGCCAGGCGCTCTACCTGCTCTCCCACAGATTGCGGCTGAAAGCTCCGGCAGGGCACGTCTTGTCGGTCCTCCCTCTCGGCCCCGACTGCCGCGGGCTCTCGGAGCGGGGGCTCCGGTGGGAGCTTGAGGATCACGATCCGGTCCTCGGCAACACCCTGACGCTGAGCAACGAGTTCCTCGGCCGGCCGGCCGAGCTGCGGCTGAGGCACGGATTCGCCCTCGTGGTGACAGGACCGCCCGACGGCCCCGCCGGCGAGCGGGCCGCCTCCGCCGGATGATATCCGTTGCCTGGCGGTTCACGCCGTCAGCGCCGGCGACGGGACGAGGATTTGCGCACCAGCACATCGACCCGAGGCTCGTCAACGTCCCCGCCGTCGAGTCCCGGGCCCGGCCCCCCGAGGGACTTTCCCGCCACGGCCGCGGGCCTGGACGATGTGAGGCCTTTGACGGGGCCGCCGTTGGTCCAGGCCGGGGCCGATCTTGCAGTGGCCAACGGCTCCCCGCTCTGAACGTGACCGGCCAAGCGGCGATACGCCTCGGCTCCAGGGTGCAAAGGTGCGAACTCAAGGATCGATCGCCCCGCCGCGGCCGCCTCCGCGAACCGGATGCTGCGGGGCACCGCGCAGTCGACGAGCACCGGGACTTGCCCGGCAAATTGCCGGACAAGCTCGTCCAGCTCCTTTTGGGAGTGGCGCAACCGCCGGTCAAACATGGTCGGCAGGATGCCCGCCACCGCCAGCCGGCTGTTGAGCCGCAGCTTCACCTTGCCGATCATACGCAACAGGACGTGAATGGCCCGAGTGGACAAAAACTCGCACGCCACCGGCACCAGCACCTCGTCCGCCACGCAAAACGCGTTTAACGTCAACAGGCCCAAGGACGGCTGGCAGTCGATGAGCACGAAGTCGTACTGGTCCCGCAGCGGAGCCAGCACCGAGGCGAGCCGCCGCTCCCGGGCCACCATGCCGACCAGTTCCATCTCCGCCAGCGACAGGTCGATGTTGGCCGGCAGGAGGTCCGCGCCCAGAGGGGTCTTCAGCAAGATCTCGGGCGAGCTGACGCCTTTGACCAGCGAGTCGTAAAGCGACTTTTCGAGCCGGTCGGGATCGCGCCCGGCCCAGACGGTCAGGCTTCCCTGGGGGTCCATGTCGAGCAACAAAACCCGGGCGCCAGCCTGGCTCAAGGCCGCCCCCAAGTTGGCGGCGGTGGTCGTCTTGGCGACCCCGCCCTTTTGGTTGGCAATCGCGATGACGCGGCCCACGGTTTCACCCTGCCCCCGGCCGGGGCACAATTCAGATTCTTCGCTGCCGGGCGATCCCCTGCCCCAAGATAGGATCCGACGGTGCCATGGGCCCGCCAGGGACCCGGCCCGTGGGCCGGCGCGGCCCGCAACCTTCCCGCCGCCGCTCGTTGCCCCGCTACGGTTTGCCCGCTTCTTGCGCCAAAAGCTGCTCCCATTCGTCAAGCAGACGTTCCAGCCGGGCTTCCGCCTCCCGATGGGCTTGAACGACAGTCCGGGCCCGCTCCCCGTCCGCGTAGAGTCCGGGATCGGCTAGGAGCTCTTCGCAGCGGCGCTTTTCGGCCTCAAGCATCTCGATCTCCGACTCGACGGCCGCGAGCCGGGACGCAAGACGGCGATCCCGGCCGTTGCCGTTCTTTCCGCGCCCGCCTTTCCCGGCCGGGGCCGGCGAGCCGCCCCGGTCGCGGTCCGGCCTTTCCGCGGGCGCGGCGTCGGGGCTTGCTGAGCCGGCCGCGGATTTGCCCTGGGCTTGCTCTTGGCGAGCCCGGGCGTAATCGGTGTACGTCCCTTCGAAGACTTCTACCCGACCGTCGCCGACGATCCACAGCCGCTCGCAGATCGTGTCCAAGAAATAGCGGTCGTGGGAGACGGCGACAATGCTGCCGTCGTACTCGGCCAGGGCGGCTTCCAGCGCGGTGCGCGCGGCCACGTCGAGATGGTTGGTGGGCTCATCCAGCAGCAACACGTTCGGGCGCCGCAAGATCAACCGGGCCAAGGCCACCCGGCTTCGCTCCCCGCCGCTCAAGCTGCCCACCGGCACGTGCACCCCGTCGCCGGTGAACAGAAACCGAGCCAGGTGCGCCAGGGCTTCTTCCCTCGAGATGCGCCCCGCGGCCAGAATATGCTCGAGAACCGTCGCCTTTGGGTCCAGGTCTTCGTGGCCCTGGGCGAAGTATCCGATCTTGACGCCCTCGCCGGGTATGACCCATCCCCGATCAGGGGCCAGTTGGCCGGCCATGAGGCGCAACAGCGTCGTCTTGCCGCTGCCGTTTGGGCCGATGACGCCGATGCGCTGGCCCCGCTCGACCACAAGGTCGACCCCGTCCAGCACCGCCCGGCCGCCCAAAGCCTTGGCCACGTCCCGAAGCCTCATCGCCTCCCGGGCCGCGGGCCCGGCCGCGCCGAGCGCAATCCGGGGACTTTTGGGCCTGGCCGGCGGGGGATCGATCCGCTCCATCCGGGCCAATTGCTTCGCCCGGCCCCGGGCCTGGCGTGCCTTGACGCCCGCTCGATAGCGCTGGACGAACGCTTCCAGCCGCCGGATTTCGGCCTGCTGGCGGTCGTACTCCCGCCGCAGCCGTTCCCAGGCTTCGGCCTTGAGCTCCATGGCTCGAGTATAGGGGCCGGGATACTGCTCGACCCGACCGCCTTCCACGTCCCACGTCTTCCCAGTGAGCGCATCGAGGAAGTATCGGTCGTGGGAGACGACGACGACCGCTTGCCTGAGAGGCCGCAAAAATCCTTCCAACCATTCGACAGCCGCCGCGTCCAGATGGTTGGTGGGCTCGTCCAGCAAAAGCACATCGGGTCCGGCCAAAAGCAATCGGGCCAGCGCCAGGCGCACCCGCTGGCCGCCGCTGAACGTCTTGACCGGACGGGCCAGGTCTTCCGGGCCGAATCCGAGGCCGAAGGCGGCCGCCCGCATCCGGGCTTCCGCTTCGTATCCGCCGGCCTGTTCAAACCGGGCGGACATTCGGGCGTAGCGTTCCATGACCGCTTCGAGCCGGGCCGCGTCGGCATTGACTGCCGGGTCGCTCATCGCGGCTTCCAACCGGGCCATTTCCGCGGCCCACCGGTCCACGTCGGCCAGGGCCTGGCGCAAGTATTCGGACGCGGTCATGTCGAGCTCCTCAGGCTGGAATCCAGCCTCCTGACCCACGTACCCGACGGTCACGTCCCGGGCGGTGTCCCGCGAGCCGGCGTCGGGCTGTTCAAGGCCGGCCAGAAGCTTTAGGAGCGTGCTTTTCCCGCAGCCGTTGGGGCCGACGACGCCGATCTTGTCGCCGGGATGGACTGTGACCGACACGCCGGCCAAAATTCGCCGGGCCCCGTAATCTTTTGCCGCGCCGGTCAGGCGCAACAGCACATCACCGACCGCCTTTCTCAGTCCGGTCCAGACCCCGCCGCACCGCCCAAGCGGCCGCCTCGGCCCGGTTGTGCAACTGGAGTTTGGCCAAGATGTTGCTGACGTAATTGCGCACCGTCTTTTCGCTCAAATAAAGAGCGGCCGCGATCTCCCGGTTCGTTTTTCCTTGAGCAATGAGGGCGAGAATCCGCTCTTCTTGCTCGGTTAAGGCCTCTTGCGCGGCACCCTGCGCCGTTCCGTTGGTCCCCGCGCCTCCCCGGACCCGCTCCAAAATCTTGCCAGTGACCCCGGGGTCCAAGAGGGACTCACCTTTGGACACCCGCCGGATCGCTTCCACCAGCTCCTGCGTACCGATCTGTTTCAGCACGTATCCGCTGGCGCCCGCCATGACCGAGCCGATGACCGCCTCGTCGTCAGAGTAGCTCGTCAGCATGATCACCTTGATCTGCGGCCAGCGGGAACGAATGGCCCGGCACGCTTCGATGCCGCTTCCCTCGGGCATCCGGATGTCCATGACCACCACATCGGGCTGGGTGCGCTCCACCACCCGTTCGGCCTCGGCCGCGGATCCCGCCTCGCCGACCACTTCCAGGTCCGCCACCCGATTGAGCAGGCTTTTCAAACCCAGCCGGACGACTTCGTGATCGTCCACGATGACCACCTTGATCGTCTCCACCGCTCCCACCCCTTTACCATCATGCTCCAGGCTTACCCCTCGCTTCCGAATCCGTCGCGCTGCGGGCTCACCGGACGCTCCCCAATCCGGCCCGCTGCCGGGGAACTACGACACGCACCAATGTCCCCTTGCCCGGCGCGCTCTCAATCCCGAACCGCCCGCCCAGAAGCTGCGCCCGCTGCCGCATGTTGCGCAACCCGTTGCCGTTGGCCGGCGTTTTAAGAGGATCGAAGCCGATACCGTCGTCTTTTACCGACAGCTCAATTTGCCCGCTTCCGACTTCGACGGCGATGCGCACGCGGCGCGCTTTCCCGTGGCGCACTGCATTGCTCAGGGATTCCCGGGTGATCTGGCGCAAGTGATTGAGATCTTCGGGCTTCATCCGGGTGGCCGCTTCCCCCCGGGTGTCCAGCGTCACGGCGACCCCAAAGCTGCGGCGAAACTCGCTAGCCAGCGACGCCAGCGCCTCTTGCAGCGTGCGGGTCTCATCCGCGGGTGAACGCAAGTTGGCGATGTAGTGCCGGATCTCCCGGATGGCCTCATCGAGCTTTCCCATGACAAACTCAATGCGACTGCGGGTTTCCACCGGGTTGTCCTCGATCAGCTCCCGGGCCGCCTCCAGGTTCAGGCCGACGGCGTACAGCGACTGGATGATGCCGTCGTGCAAGTCCCGGGCGATGCGGTCCCGCTCGGCCAAAACGGCCCGCACCCGGTCGGCCTCCTCCAGCTGGCGGGCGTGCTCGATGTCGAACATCTCCAGCAGGCGGACGACGTACACGGTGATGGCCAGCCCGGCGAGGCCCCGCCACAGTTCGATGGGCAATCCGGTCAGCTGGAAAAACGTTTCGGTGTTCAAGTACCGAGCCGGGAAAAAGCCGGCCGGTGCCACGATCAAGCCGTCAGCCACGGCGTACAGCCCAAACGACAGCACCGCCAGCCGCAACATGTTCTCAAGTCGCGCCGTGCCTAGGCGGCGAAACTCCTGGGACTGGCGGCTCAATCCGAAACAGGTGATGACCGCGCCGGGCAGGGCCAGGAGGTAGCGGGCCCACACGTCGCCCGCGTCCAGCCACGTGTCAGCAGTCCCGGTCGAAAAAAACGCCGCTCCCAGTGTGAAGACGAGAAACCATAAGGCAAACAAGGCCCACGGCACCAGCGGCAAATACCGGTAAGCGGGTGGCAGGCCTTCGGCCAAAAGCCGCAAGCCGAACTGGAACAAGAACGCGAAAGCGATAGCAAGCAACGTCCCCTGGACGCCCCACAGCACGACGATAACTTCCGACGAGAGATACGTGGCCTGAATCGGGATAAACACCTGGCCCCACTCGGCCACCCCGTGGATGATCCCGAACGTGCCCAGCAGCGGCAGCGCCCGCGCCAGAGTCAGCTCGCTGGGCCTCCGGGACTGCAGCGACAGGGCGAATCCCAGCAAAAAGTACACAAGGCCGTAGGCGAAGACGACCACGATCTGATTGGTGCTGAAAAACTGCCGCAAAACATCCATCAAAAGTTCGCGGGCACCGCCTTTCCGCGATCCCATTCTATCATACACAAGCTCCTGTACACGGCTGCGGCTCGGCACTTGACCCGGGCGCGCTGCCGGGGGTGTGATATACTGGGAATACCAAGCCGACGACAGGAGGGGTGGCTGTGGCCAAGGTGCGCAAAGGCCAGCCGGACCCGGCCTGCTACGATGAAGCGCAACAGTCGGACACATTGCCCATCGTGTCCGCGGACAACGCCTACGGCGGGCGCGGCGCGAAGCTGACGGCCGTGGTGGTGGACGGCTCCCGGGCATGGTTTGACGAGGCGGCGCTGCACGGCCGGACGGCGCTCGAGCAAGGAATCCGGTGGGTCAAGTCGCCTGACGAAGTTCCCAACGGTCGCTCGGTCTATCCGGTCTGGGTGTACATCCGTCCCGCGCCCGGCGGCGGGTTCCGCTATGCGGGCCTTGTGGCCGTGTCCATGCTCATCGATGAAACCAACAAGGTCGGGTACAAGTCACTGCCGGAACACGTCAATCAGCTCTCCCGGACGATGAACGGCGCGATCGATTTGCGGCTGTTGAGCCCGGAAGGCCGCACGGCGCTGCTTGAGGCGCTCAAACGATACCCCGACGTGCTCGAAAACTCCTCCGCCGAAGTGAAACAGGCGCTGGGGCTTTCGGACGCGGCTCTAACGACCAGCGATGCCGGAAGCGGTCCGGCGGATGCGAAGGCCACCCGGACGGCGGGGGAAAATGGCTAGCGGCCCGCGGGTAACCGGGCCCGCCGCGAGCAAACTGTTTATGTCATGAACGTGCGAGACGCTCTGGGGAGAGCCGCGTTCGCCCGCCGCATCGCCTTGGACGTGCTGCCCCGGGCAGCTGCCGAGCTCGGCCGCTGGCAGCGCCGGGCCGCCGCGATACCGAACTCCGAGCTGCGGCGCCAGGCGGGCGCCAGCATCGCCCATAAGCGGTTTCACGCCGAAGGGGGTAGCGTATTCGCCGCCTTGCGGCCCGAGTGGGCGCCCGCCTTGGTGCCGCTCATCGTCGCCCTGCAGACCATCTCGGACTATCTTGACAACTTGTGCGACCGCAGCGTCTCCCGGGACGAAGCGGATTTCCGCCGGCTTCACCAGGCTATGCTGGACGCCGTGGACGAGCGCGGTCCGCTCCATGACTACTACGCCCTGCACCCCAACCGTGACGACGGCGGGTACCTGGAGGCTCTGATCGAAGAATGCCGCCGGTACTTGCGGCAACTGCCCGGCTATCCCGTGGTGCGGCCGCGGGTAAAGCGCCTGGTCCAATTGTACAGCGACTTGCAAGTGTACAAGCACGGGCCCGCGGGCCGACGGGAACCGGCCCTGGCCGCGTGGTTCCAGCGAGAAGGGACCCGGTGGCCGGAGCTGCGCTGGTGGGAGTTCGCAGCCGCCTGCGGCTCCACCCTCGGTATGTTTGCGCTGTTTGCCGCGGCCACCCGGGCTGATCTGGTCGACCGAGAAGCCGACAGGCTCGTGGAGGCGTACTTTCCCTGGATCTGCGGCCTGCACATCTTGCTGGACTACTTGATCGACCAGGCCGAGGACTCCGCGGGCGGCGATCTCAACCTGGTGAGCTTTTACCGGGACGAGGCCGAGAAGCAAGCGCGCCTTTTGCGGTTCGTCCGGGAAGCCCGGGCCCGGGCACGGGCGATGCCCGACGGCTCGTTTCACGAAAACCTCGTCCAGGGCCTGCCGGGGCTGTACCTTTCCGACGGAAAGGTCAAAGAGCAGCGCATGCAGTCCCTCGCGTGGCGGCTGCTCAAGGCCGCAGGGCCCGCCAGTTTCGGATACTTCGTCTGGTGCCGCCTGAGGCGGTACCGGAACCCCGCCCCGCCACAGCCGGCACCCGTGTAGCCCAGGGGCTGCGCGCCATATATCGCCATATATAAGGAGGGTTTCCTCTTAGAACGCCCGGGGCGGATTTGGAAACGTCTCGCGCACAAGCTTCAAGAAGGCCCGCACCGCCGGGCTCTGGTGCCGATCCCGGCGCATGATCAGCGACGTGATGCGCCCAAGCTCCTCCAATCCCGCGATGGTCAGCTCCACCAGCCGCCCCTCCTGCAAGTCCCGGGCCACGGCCGACCACGGTTCCACAGCGATGCCGAACCCGGCCATGACCATCGTTTTGACGGCCTCGTGGCTGTCGAACTCCATGATGACGTCCGGGGTGATTCCCGCCGCCTCAAAGCTCGCATCGACGTACGTCCGGAACTTGGAGTCCCGCTCGTACGCGATCATGGGGATGCTGGCCACCTCCCGGGGCGAGAGCACCTTTCGTTCGGCCCACGGCGTGCCGGGACTTGCAATGAGCACGATGCGGTCCCGAAACAGCGGCACCGTGTGGAGCAGCTCGTGGCTCACCGGCACGGTGACAAGCCCCACATCCATCTCGTTGCGCAGCACCATGAGCACCACGTCATCGACGGTGCCGGTGCGAACGTGGACCGTCACCAGAGGATGCTCCTTCGCGAATTCGACCAGAAGGTTCGGCAGGGTGAACATGGCGACGGTGGACACCGCCCCGATGGTCAGCCGCCCGTAGCCCGGAGTGGCGAGGTTTTCGAGCGCGGCCCGGCACTCTTCGATCGTATGGAGCACCCGCCGGGCGTAAGAATAGACGATCTCTCCCGCCGGGGTAAGGGAGATCCTCCGGCCTGACCGCACCAGAAGAGCCGCCTTCATCTCCGCCTCCAGGCTCTTGATTTGCTTCGTCACTGCCGGCTGGCTGAGATTGAGAACCTCCGCCGCCCGGGTAAATCCCCCCTCGTCGACGACGGTGCAGAAAGTGATCAGTTGCTGCAAGAGCACGCTCGTTTCCTCCCGGTTGGCCGCTGCCAAGCGGCTCTCTCTCAGGAGCCGGTTCGGCTCACGGCTCCGGTCCGCCGGATTCCCGGCCGTCACCGGCTTCAGGGAGTCTGTTCGCTGGCATCATATTCCGACGGAGAATCACAATGATAAATCGAATTCATTGGCATTATACGTCGCGAGGGGTTAGAATAAAAGTGACTTAGGCTGGGGAGCATCGCGCCCGCCATACTACCGAGAGAGGCGAGGGATCATGCGCGAGAGGCGTCTGACGTCCTGGAAGATTGGGGGCGAGCAGGGCCAAGGTATCGACTCCACCGGCGAAATGCTGGCTATTGTCTGTAATCGACTAGGCTATTATATATACGGCTACCGGCAGTTTTCCTCGCGGATCAAAGGCGGCCATTCCAATTACAAGATCCGCATCGGAACAGAGCCCGTGGCGTCCACGTGCAGCGACGTCGACATTCTTGTGGCCATCGATCAGGAAACCATCGATCGCAACCATCACGAACTCGTGCCGGGGAGCGTGGTAGTGGCCGACGCGCATTTCGAGCCTGTGCTCCCAGAAGACAGCCCAGCCCGGCTGTTGAGCGTGCCCCTGACCCGCATCGCCCAAGACGTAGGAAGCCCAGTGATGCGCAACGTCGTGTCGCTGGGCGTTTCCGCCTACTTGCTGGGATTGCCCCTGGATGCGTTCAAGGAGGTCGTCCTGGAGAAGTTCGGCCGCAAGAGTCGAGAAGTCGGCCAACAAAACCTTGCGGCGCTGGAGCAAGGCTACGCGCACGCGAAGGAACACTTGCCGGCGCCCAGCTGGCGGCTGGCTCCCGGCGATGGCAAGCGGCGTCTGGTCATGATGGGCAACGACGCGGTCGCCCTGGGCGCGGCCGCGGCCGGGTGCCGGTTCTGCGCCGCGTATCCCATCACGCCGGCGTCTGAGATCATGGAAACGCTGATGAGCATCTTGCCCCGCTACGGCGGGGTCGTGGTCCAGGCCGAAGACGAGATCTCGGCCATCACCTCCTGCATCGGAGCAGGCTTCGCGGGAGCCCGGGCCATCACCGCCACTGCGGGGCCCGGCATTTCGTTGATGCAAGAAGCCATTGGCCTGGCCCACATGACCGAAGTTCCGATAGTCATCGTCGACACCCAGCGGGGCGGGCCCAGCACCGGCATGCCGACCAAGCACGAGCAAAGCGATTTGTGGGCTCTGTTGTTCGGCACCCACGGCGACACGCCCCGGATCGTTCTGGCTCCCAGCACGGTGGAAGAAGCGTTTTACGACACCGCGCAAGCGTTCAACCTGGCGGACCGGTACCAGTGCCCGGTAGTGATCGCCAGCGACTTGTCCCTGGCGCTCAACAAGCAGACGGTGGACGGTCTCGACCTGAGCCGGGTACAGATCGATCGGGGCCACCTCTTGAACGACGACGAGATTGCCCAGGCCGCGGAATCCGCCGGCTTCCGGCGCTATCGGGTGACCGAGTCGGGCATCTCGCCGCGGCCCTTGCCCGGACAGCCCCAAGGCCAGTACCTGGCTACCGGCTCGGAGCACAACGAGTTCGGCAAGGTGTCCGAAGACCCGAAGAACCGGGTCGCACAGATGGATAAGCGGCTGCGCAAGGTGCCCTCGGACCCGGCCCAGATGGGCTTGACCGGCATCAAGTACACCGGTCCTGAAGCGCCCGAGCTGCTCTTGATCGGCATCGGCTCAACCTACGGTCCCATTGACGACGCCCGCCGGCTCTTGGAGGCGGAAGGATACCGGGTCGGCCACGCCCACGTCCGGGTGCTGGCACCGCTGCCCTTCAAGGAGCTCGCCGATTTGATGGAGCAGGCCCAGCGGGTCATCGTGGCGGAAAACAACGCTCAAGGCCAGCTGGCCGCATTGATCGAGCATCGGGTGGGCGTCGCCTTGAGGGAGCGGGGCGCGACCATGCCGGAAGTCCATCGGTTGCTCAAGTACGACGGCACACCGTTCTTGCCGGCGGAGATTGCCGCCGACGCCCGAGAGGTGACGAGCTATGCCCAAGCTGGCTGACTTCAAGACCAACGAAAAGTCCTGGTGGTGCCCGGGCTGCGGTGACTTCGGCGTTTTGGCCGCTCTGCAAAAAGCTCTGGTCGACCTAGGGGTAGAGCCCCACAACGTGGCCCTGGTGGCCGGCATCGGGTGCTCGGGCAAGATCGGCAACTACATCAACTGCTACAACCTCCATGTCGTCCACGGGCGGGCCTTGCCCGCGGCCATGGGCCTGAAGCTCGCCAACCGCAGCCTGACGGTCATCGCCGCCGGTGGTGACGGCGACGGGTACGCGATCGGCGCCGGGCACTTCCTGCACGCCGTGCGGCGCAACGTGGACATCACGTACATCGTCATGGACAACCAGATCTACGGGCTGACCAAGGGGCAGATGTCCCCCACGAGCCACTCAGGATTCAAGACCCGCACAAGTCCCGAAGGCAACATCGAGCGGCCGGTACGGCCGTTGCAGCTTGCCATCGCGGCCGGTGCGACGTTTGTCGCGTCCGGTTTCTCAAGCGACGTCAAGCAGCTTTCCCGGCTGATCGCCGAAGGGATTCGACACCGGGGCTTTGCCCTCGTCAACGTCTACAGCCCGTGCGTAACATTCAACCGCCTCAACACGTACGACTGGTACAAGGAAGTGCTGTCCAACCTGGACGACGATCCGACCTACGATCCCACTAACCGGGCGATGGCGCTAGAGCGCCTCATCGAAACCGACGAGCGGGTTCGGGGCCTGGTGTACCGGTCGGACCAGCCGTCCTTTGAGCAGCTGTTCCCCGGCTACCGGGACGAACCGATCGTCGGTCAGGATTGGACGCTGCCCGAAGAGGATTTCACCCAGCTGCTGGAGCAATTCCGCTGACCAGCCGGCTCGGGTGCGGGAGAGCAGGGCCGCCCTACCTCGCTGCGGGGCGGCCCTGCTTTTTGCCCGCCCGGGCAGACGCGAATCATCCCGCCGCCCGGGGACTAGCCTTCCGGGCTTGGCCGGAGGCACCGAAGAACTCCGGCAGGTGCGCCCGGGCTGCGGCCGTCATCTCCTCATCGGACAGGCTGGTCGTCCGCCCGCCTTCGTACTGCTGCTTGACCCACCGGGCCAACGCTTGGATGCCCGGATGGCGCTTGTCGAGCCGGGCGTTCCCTTTCAGGCCGAGCTTGGCGTTGACCCAGTAGGCGACACCGGCAACGCCAGCCTTGTCGGTGACATTGACGCCCAAAGGCCGCCCGAGCAGCTTTTCAGTGTCGAAGATGTTGTAAATCTCTTCGTTCTTGATGATCCCGTCCGCGTGGATGCCGGCCGCGGTCACGTTGAACTGCCGACCCACAAAGGGCGTCATGGGCGGGATCTCGTACCCGCATTCCCGCTCCATGTATCGGGCGATCTCGGTGATGACCGGCGTGTCCACCTCGTCGTCGCCCGTCAAGCCCATATACTCAAAGATCAGCCCTTCGATGGGCGTGTTTCCGGTGCGCTCGCCGAATCCGAGCAGGGTGCCGTTTGCAGCCGCGCAGCCGTACAACCACGCGGTGCTGGCGTTGACCAGCACCTTGTAGAAATCGTTATGCCCGTGCCACTCGAGCCACTCGCCGGGCACCCCGGCTTCATGGCGCAACGCGTGGACAAGCCGCGGCACGCTGCGGGGCAGCGCCGCCCCCGGGTACGGCACGCCGTAGCCCATCGTGTCGCACAGGCGAATCTTGACCGGCGTGCCGCTTTCCTCCGCGAGGTCCATAAGGGCCTGGGCGAACGGGATGACAAACCCGTAGATGTCCGCCCGGGTCACGTCCTCAAAGTGGCAGCGCGGCCGGACACCCGCTTCCAAGGCCGCCCGTACGACCCCCAGGTATTGCTCCAGCGCCTTTTGGCGATCAAGGCCAAGCTTCAAGTAGATGTGGTAGTCGGAGCAGGAGGTCAAAATGCCCGTCTCGCGAATGCCAATCGCCTTGACCAGCTGGAAATCCTTCTCAACCGCCCGGATCCAAGCGGTCACTTCGGGATACCGGTATCCCCGGGCCATGCACTGCTCCACCGCTTCCCGGTCCCGGTCGCTGTACAAGAAGAACTCGGACTGGCGGATAATGCCCCGCGGACCCGATAACCGGTGCAGCATGTCGAATAGGTCGACGATTTGCTTGACGGTGTACGGCGTCCGGGCCTGCTGGCCGTCGCGGAACGTCGTGTCGGTGATGAAGATTTCGGGCGCGGGGTCCGGGGGTACCTCGACGCCGTCGAACATTACCCGGGGCGGGTTGGTGTACGGAAACTGATCCCGGAGAAGGTTCGGCTCATCCGGGTTTTCCAGCGCCCGTCGGACCGGGCCGGGTTTGAGGGGCCAGGCGGGACTGCTCACCGGCGTTCCTCCTTTGGCCTGACGAGCCGGACGGCCCGCAGGGTTGCTTGTGCCGCCGGGCCGGCTTTGGCCGCGACGATCTCCTGTCAGCATCATAGAGCGCCGGCACGCAAAAGGGAAATGCAATTTCATGCGACAATTAATTACGAAGCAGAATCAAAGCGGGGAGGTAGCCTGTGGATCTCCGCCTGGTGCGCACGTTCGTCGCGGCCGCAGAGCGGCTCAACTTCCGGCGAGCGGCGGAGCAGCTGTTCTTGTCCCAGCCCACCGTGACGAAACATATCCGCCAGCTGGAAGGGGAACTGGGCTTTGAGCTGTTCCACCGCCGGGGAAGGCGCATCTCCCTTACGCCCGCGGGCGAGCGGTTTGTCGCCCACGCCCGGCGGGTGCTTGCCGCCCACGATGCGGCCATGGAAGACATGGCCGGGTGGGCCCGGGGGTACACGACCCGCCTCACGGTGGCGGTCTCTCCACTGGTCGGCAGCTCCACCTTGCCGTGGCTGTTGAGGCGGTTCACCGGCCAGCATCCCGGCGTCGAAGTGGTGGTGCGGGTGGTGCTGTCGCCCGAAGTCGCTCCCGCGGTCATTCGCGGGGACGCCCAGCTCGGCCTGTCCCGCCTGCCGCCTTCGGACTCGCGCCTTGCAGGCCGGGTGTTGTACACCGATCCGGTGCTGCTTGTGGCCGCCCAGGACAACGCCGATCCGGACGGTCCGGTACCCGACTGGGAGCAGCTGCTCGCCGAGAACCGGCTGTTTGCCTACAACCATCCGGGATATTGGCCCCCGCTGTTACACGCGCTTCGCCGGCGGGGATTGCGCCCCCGGACCATGTCGGTGACCCAGGTGGACGTCACCAAGCGGCTCATCGAGGAAGGCCTGGGCGTGTCCTTTCTTCCCCAGTCGGCCGTCCGGCGGGAACTGGTCGAGGGGCGGCTTTTGGAAGTGCCCACGCCCGGATTTCCGCTCCCGGAAGCGGCCACCTACCTGATCTTGCCCCAGCGGCTGCCGCCGCCGGCCCGGGCGTTTGTGGACGTCATCGATCAGGTCTTCCCGCCGCCGGGACCCGATCGGCCGCTGCAACCAGCGCCCGGGCCGCCCATCCAGCGAGGGGGCGGCCCGTGGGCCCCCGGGGGATTGTCCGGAGATTAGCCCCGCTGCGAAGGACCGGGTTCCTTTTCCAGGAAAGACCACGGCCCGCGCCGAATCTCCGCCGGTGAGGAGGGACGGCCGTGCACATCCGGGAAGCCCAGCAAGCGGTGGACGAGTGGATCGGCCAGTTCGAGGAAGGGTATTGGCCCCCCCTTGCAAACCTGGCGCGACTTGCCGAAGAAGTGGGGGAACTTTCCCGGGAACTGAACCATCGGTACGGGCCCAAGCGCAAAAAGCCGACAGAACCCGAAGGCGACGTCGCGCTGGAACTGGCGGACTGCCTTTTCGTCCTCATCTCCCTCGCGAACTCGCTGGACATCGATCTTGAGGAAGCGTTTGCCCGCACCCTGGCGAAATACCGGGGGCGCGACCTGGACCGGTGGGCGCGAAAGCGGGACGACTGACGGATCGTTAGCCGTCTTGTCCGGAGCGGGCCGCGGCCGCGGGCGCCTGCTCCGGACGACCCGGCGAAGGTTTTCGGCCGACAGCCTCGACGGCCACCGCCGAGGTGTGGGGAATGGCCTGGATGAGCTCCCGGGCCCGCACCGCTTCGCTCGCGTCGATGGCTGCAACAACCGACACGGTCCTGCTTGCAGGGTCGGCCTCTACCCGGACTTGGTCGCCGGGACAGTGAAACCGCCGCGGGAGCAGCACCCGTACGGCCGATTCGACCTGCAGCTTCCATCCCGGCCGGCCGATCCACAAGATGTATGCGTCCTGCAGCCGGGACAAGAGCCACGCGAACACCGGGCCCCACGCCCAAAAAAGCCATGCGTGCACCGCCCGGACCGGCGCCCACGACAGGGCCGCGATCATCATGCCCGCGTAGCCGGCAGCCGCTGCAAACAGCGTGTGCATGCCGACTTCCCAAGGGCCCACTCGCACGTACCGGCGCCGCAGGACGGTCCATCGCCGCAAGACGGCGTACGCCGCGCCCACCCCCGCGGCCAACAAGCCGCTCAGCCAAGCGTACCGGGCGTAGGGCCCCGCCTGGGCCAGGCTCTGCAACAGCACATCCCGGGCAGAGCCGGCTGCGGGCAGGAGCAACCCGATCGCGGCATGAAACACGGCGTATATGAGATACACCAGCGGGATGAGAACGATCAGGCTCACCCCGGCTGCGGCGCCGGCGGCCACCGACACAAACAGCGGCCCAACGGCCGCAAGCCCATCCCGGCGCAACTGGTCGAGATCCGCATGACCCGTCGGCACAAACCGCGGCGGCAAGACTCCCGCCCCCCGTCTCCTCCGAGCCGCTCATTCCAGGATACCATAGATCATTTCAAGGCCGCCGTCTCCCCTCCCTCTCCGGGCACGGCGGGCTCCGGCCGCGCCCGGCGCTGCAAGACGTTTTTCGTCAATTCCTCAAGAAACCGCCAAACGAACGTTTCCGCCGTCTCCAGCGTCCTGCGGTCGACGTTGGCCGAAACGTCCGAGTGCCAGTGATAGTTGGGAATCGAACCATCATCGGACGCCGCCAGGAACGTAATGGCCGGGTAGCCTGATTTGGCCGCGAGCAGCCCGTCGGTGGGCAACAACAAGTTTCGCAGGGCTCGCACTTCTCCTCCCGATTCCTGGGCCAGCTTGGCAGCCATCCGGACTAGTTCCGCATCGTATTGCCGATACACGAGCATTCCCTCGCCCAAAAGGTAACGGAGCCGCCCGCCGCCTACGTTGTCCAGGTTGACGAACACCGTGCCCGGCGCCGGGCGGGCCGTCCGCAAAAAGTGGCTCATGCCCCGCATGCCGGTTTCCTCGCAACCCGTAAACAGCAGCACGGGAGAGAAACCTTGTGGCGCCCGGTCTTTCCAGCGTTCCGCGATGGACAAGGCCGCCGCCACGCCGGACCCGTTGTCATTGGCTCCCTCCACGTAACGCCCCGTCGCCCACGAAGCGATGAGAAACGCCAGTGCCGCGCCCAGCCACACCGCCGCAGCGCCGGCCCATGGTCGAATCCACCCTGCGCCGGGCGCAAGCCAGCCAAGCCATGCTTCGGCCACGACCACGGCCAGCGCGGCGTACGTGCCGATGAAAAACGGCCGCAACCATCGCCCAAACCAGGGCGCGAACAGCCACGAGCCCCGCTGGGTGTCGTAATGAGCGACGATGACGACCTGGGGATCGTCTCGGCGCGCCCCGGGAAGGCGGGCCACAACGTTTTGGGAAACGGCTTTGGGCAAAATCCGATCGAAATTCAGCCGCCCGCCGGTCATTTCCCCGATCAACGGAACGAGCAGCGCGACCATGCCCAAAGCAGCCAAAGGCGGGCTCAACGGGGCGAGTGTCCGGGCAAGGAGCACCCCGGCGATGACCGCGGCCGGCCCGAGGTACAGCGTATGACGGGGACTGCGGAACGGCTCCAGTTCGGCCTCCCATCCCAACGACTCCAGGCGCTCTTTCAGCCACCCGGCCGCCTGGCGCTCCCCATCGGTAGCCGAGCCCCGCGGTCCCAGCCGGCACAAAGCCTGCAAGTGATCCCACGCCGCCATGAAACCGCACGCCCCTTCTCCGATGTGTGCACGCCCGGACGAGTGGGTTTCCTTGTCGTCCCCGCCCGATCCTTCCACCTGCACGAGACTGCTCCCGGACCGTGCACCGGCCAGTGCGGGAGCGCCCCTTTGCTCCCTCTGCCGCAGGAATATTTTTCCGAACCAGAAGGAACGAAAGTTGCGAAACCGAATATTTGGCTCAATCCGCTGCAGCGTCTCACAATTGCCAAACCAATGGAGGGGGTCAGAGCCGAAATGCGCAACTGGACTGTCGCTGGGGCTATGGCGTTCCTCCTGCTGACCGCGGCGGCCGCACCGTCGTGGGCGCAGGAAATCGTCGTCGGCCTCAACGCGGAGCTGACCGGCAGCATCCCCGTGGTCGGCCAGTCGAGCCGGAACGGGGCCCAACTGGCAGTTGACGAAATCAACGCCTCAGGCGGTCTTGAGGTGGGCGGCCGCCGCTACACGATCCGCCTGATCGTAGAGGATAACGAAGACGATGCGGCGTCCGCCGTGGCCGCGACGACCAAGCTGATCACCCAAGACCGGGTGGTGGCGGTCATCGGTCCCAACGCGAGCCGGAACGCCATCCCGGCGGCCCAGATCGCGGAAAGCATGCGCACGCCGCTCATTTCCCCGTGGTCCACCAACCCCGCCACGACCCAGGGCAAGCAATACGTGTTCCGGGCGTGCTTCATCGACGACTTCCAGGGCCGGGTGCTGGCCGCGTTCGCCCGGGAGCAGCTCGGCGCCCAGACCGCGGCCGTGCTCTTTGACATCGCTAGCGAATACAACAAGGGCCTTGCCGAAGTTTTCCGGGCGTCTTTCGAAGCGTTGGGAGGCCGGGTGGTGGCCTGGGAGACGTATACCACTGGCGACCGGGACTTCTCTTCGCAATTGACCAACATCCGGGCGGCGAACCCCGACGTGCTGTTATTGCCCAACTACTACAGCGAGGTACCTTTGCAGGTGCAGCAGGCGCAGCGCCTGGGCATCACCGCCACCGTCATCGGCGGAGACAGCTGGGGAGCCGCCGAGCTCCTCGAGCTGGCCGGATCGACCATGGAGGGCATGTTCTTCACGACCCACTACGCGCCGGACATCGCTACGCCGAAGGCCCGGCAGTTCATCGAGGCGTACCGGGCCCGCTACGGTGCGACCCCGGACGATGTGGCCGCGCTGTCGTACGACGCGCTGCACATGCTCTTCCAAGCCCTCGTACAGGCGGGCCGCGTAGACCGGGAAGCCGTCCGGGACGCGCTGGCATCCCTCGAGGACTTCTACGGCGTGACCGGCAGCATGCGGTTTGAGGGAACCGGCGATCCGGTCAAGAGCGCGGTCGTCATCCAGATCCGCGACGGGAAGTTCACCTATTACGACTCTGTCGCGCCGTAACCGTACGGGGCCCTGCGGGGAGCCTCGCCCAAGCGGGGGCTCCCCGCGCCCGCCGGGCCGCCCGTGTCTGCTCGATCGCGCCAGCAGCCCCC
>JACDOI010000013.1 GCA_017656145.1 Bacillota bacterium
GCCGGGGACGTATCCGCGGGGCGGCGCGGCCAGCGGCGGCTCCGCCGCCGACAACTACGTCCTCGCGGCCTCCGGCAATACCCCGGGCACGCTCGTCATCAACCCCAAGAAACTCTCGCTCAGCCCCGCGACCATCTACCTCCAATACGGTGACACGACCGGCGGCAGGAAGCCGCGGGAGGTTCCGCTGCCGGAGCTCTTGGGTGTCCTCGATGGCGATGATGTGTCCCTCGACCCGAGCAAATTCTGGTATTACCAGAAGCACGACCCATCGAGTTATCCCGACGGCGTCGACATCCCGGTGGGCGAGTACACCGTCCGGCCCCGGGAGGACGTCCCGTGGGAACCGCTGACCGGGGACCACAGCGACCGGTACGTGCTGCCGATCGAGAACGCGCCGGCGGTCAATCTCGTCGTCGAGCCCAAGACGATTTATTATAGGGTTTCGGTGAATTCCATCGAGTACGGCGAATCCCCATCGGTTAACGTCATGTTTGACGGGATCGTCGAGAACGACGGAAACATCGACGTTGTCTGGCACGACGCGACCACCCTTCGATTTTGGCAGGGAGGTTCGTATTACGAGTGGACCAACACGCTGGAGCCCGGGGAATACACCGTCACCATCGGCGGCTTGGACCCTTCCGCGCCCGCGGCCCGCAATTATGAGCTCGACATCACAAGCCCTCGAAACACGCCGGGCACGCTCACCGTCGATCCGAGGACCATCGACATAAGCGATTTGCGACTCAACGTGGCGAGGGGCGTCTACGGTGACGAGCTCATCGTTGATGTGCCCGACGTCAGTGGGCTTAAGGCGAGGATCGGTTTGAAGCTTGAGGACGGACGGATCGAACTCACACCGGGTGCCGGGACGTATCCAGACGGCGCCGTGATCGTGGAGCTTCTGGGCAACGACATGAACCGATACCGGCTGAAGCCCGAGGAGGCGCGCGGCACGGCGACGCTCGAGATCGCGCAGCGCCCGCTTACGGTGTCGTTGGTTTCATTCGCCCGGACGTACGGGGATCCGCTCTCGGTTCCGATGGATATCCAAAACCTGGGCGGCAATCCCCTGCCGGCGCCTGGGGACTTTACGTTCAGGGTTTTGAAACCCGGGATGTCTCAGATCCTGACGGAACGAACACCCGTCGGCGTGTACACCATTGAAGTCGTAGAGCTCGACCATCCCAACTACATCCTCGCGGAATCGGGGCATACGCAGGCGCAAGTGGAGATCGTGCCCAGGCCGGTCCGCTACAAGACGTACGACGGCACGGTGGAATACGGTCAGGATGGCTCGTTCATCGGCCAAGCGGACCTGTTTGAGGAGGATGTCCTGCCGGGTGACCAAGTGGACGCGGGTCCCGTGGTTGTGCAGATCCCGGACGAGTACCCGCTGCCTTACCTGGAAGCCGATGCCCAATATCCCTTGGTGCTTGCCGGTCTTAAGGGGAGCGCCGCGGGCAACTACGTCCCCCGACATGAAGGCTCAGTGCTGGGCATGCTCACCGTCACCAAACGGAAGATCGAGTTCGAAGAAATCCGGCTGTTGTACAAAGGTCATCCGATCCACGGCGGGTACACGTTTGGCGACTTCGAGATGGCGCACGGCCTTGTCGGTGATCCGGCAAATTCCTTCACCGTCGACATCGACGAGAGGTGGGGGCTTTTGACGGGCGACGACGTCCGCTATGTGATTCGGCGGCCGGAGCTGAGCTTTAGTTCCCAGGGGTATCTCAGTGTCGGCACGTATGAGTGGACCATCGACCTAGAAGGGAGCGCCGCCCGCAACTACGAGCTGCCGACAACGGGCTCGTCGGTCAAGCTGATGATCGACCCGAGAATTGTCCGCAGCGTCACGTTTGAGACCGAGACGCTGACCTACGGCGACGACATCTCGGTCGATGCGTTTCGACCGGTCTTTGACTTTGACGGCGACAACGACGCTTTGTTCGCCGACGCCGATTTCGAATTGGCGCCTTTGGTCATCAGGGGCCCCGGCGATTTCGAGGTTCTCGTGGACGATCTGTGGCGGATAGGCAGCGTGAGGGCGCCGCAGGCGGGTGAGTACGGCATTTGGTTGTTGGATGACAAGGCACCCCCGTTTAGGGGCCCCGACGCTGCCAACTTCCGATATGTCTCGCCCTTGTCCATAACTGGAACGATCCAAGTCAAGCCGAGGACATTGACGCTGTCGCCGCCTGCGAAGACGCAGTTTCCGTACGGCAGTCAGCCGCAGTGGCGCGACCTGTACGGCGAGATCGTCCCGGTTGACCCCGATGTGCTCGAAGTGTTCCTCGAAGGCGACGACGTGCGCCTAGAGTTCGTGGACGGCTGGCGCCTGGATGAAAACGGTGAGATCGTAGAAGGGGGCCGCATGCAGTGGTTCCTGAGTCAGGTGGAGATCGATGGTCAGTGGGTCGAGACGTATGTCCTCGATCGCGCCACAACTCTCGGGACGTACGGTCGGTTCCAGTTTCGATTGGTCGGCCCCCAGGCGGGCAATTACGAGTTGATCCAGCCCACGCATACCATCGACATTGTGCCGAAGCCCGTGAACCCGTTCCAAGCGATCGGGTTCATCGGCTGGATGGAGGACATACCAACCTTCTACGAGCGGCACACCTACGGCGATGAGATGCTCGTCGATCCCGACGACCTCGTGTTTCCGGGTTACGAGGACTGCTGCACCGTCGCCTACCGCGACGACGAAGGTCATCTCATCCCTGTCTCCGAACTCAACGTGGGCTCTTATGCCGCCGACAGGCTGGAGCTTGTCGGCTCTGACGCGGACAAGTACGTGATCGACCTCACCTACTCAGGAGAAGGCCCGATCACTCGCCTTGACATCGCCCCACGAGAGCTCCTCTACAGTATCGCCGACGTGGTCGGCCAGTACGGCAACTTCCTGCCGTGCGACGACCCGAACACGTGCAACGGCGGCCGCAAGCCAGACTGGAGCAACGTGTGGCAGCCGGGGCTCACGACCGGCGAGGTGACGCTGTATGGCATCCTCGAGGGCGACGACGTGCGGCCCGGCCAGGTCGTGCTCGTCGACGTCTTGGGACGCACGGGCACGCTGGAGGATGTGCCGGAGCCCGGCATGTACTTCCAAGTTTTGGCGTCGCTGGAAGGCGAGGACGCGCCCAATTACTACATCGGCGAAACCGGAAACAAACCGGGCACGATGCAGATCCATCGCCTCTGGGTGCAGTGGGACGCCTACGACGCTCTGTACTCGCCGGTGTGGGGCTTCGTCTCGCACCACCCCGGATCGGATACCTGGGCCACCGGTCTGGGAGCGGACACTTTGGTCGCCGGGGAAAAGCTCAACCTGCGCCCCAGGTTTGGGCTGTTTTGGTATCCTCCCGAGCACAAATGGTCGTCGCCCGAGTACTGGGTTCGCGTCGAGCAGTGGGCTGTGTCGAGGTACCCCGGTTTCTACTGGATCATGGTCGACGGGTTTGAGGGAGAACATGCCGATTACTTCATCCCCTTCCCGTGGGACTTTGACTCGATGGGCCAATTGACGGCGTTTGCCGACACGACGCTGGGACTGGAGTTCGCGGAGGCGGTCGGCGACCCGTTTGGGCAGATGCCTACTGTCAACAAGCTGCGCCAGCTAGAGGCGCAGGAGCAACTGCAGCAGCAAGAAGCCAACGAAGAGGGTGCGGAAGAGGAAGAGGAGAATCCGACGGCGGTCTTTGGTCGAACGGTGGGAGCGACCTCCGACATGCCGGAACTCCCACCCATCTTTGAGTTTGGCCGTGACGTCGACTACGAGGAGGCGCTCTCATCCGACGTCGCGGCCAGGGCTTATGCCGAAGCGTTAGCCCAGTACGGCGTGACCGGCGTCAGCCTTGAGGCAAACACTGGTGTCGAGGTCGTCTATGACTTCGGTGAAGGGTATATCCGGGCCGGAGCCGACGCCAGCGCCGAAGCCAGCATCGGCTTGGGGGGCTTGGAGGCGAGCGCCGAAGCGTCCGTGGGAACCAGCGCGGGAACGTCACTGGAGTACGAGATCGCGCCGGGCGTGAGCGGCGAATTCGACACGGAATTGGGGCTGGTGGCCAAAGCCGAGGCGGAAGTCGCCTACGGGATCGAAGACGGTAAGCTGCGACTGGGCCATGAGCTCAAAGCTGGCGCGGGCGCCGAATACAGAGCCTCGACCAGCATCGACATGGGTGGTCTGGAGGTCGACCCCGGCGTCACCGTCTTCAGCCCGGGTCTTTTTGTCACGGACGTCGATTGGGGATTCGGCGTCGAGGACGGCCGCTTGGTCTTTGGCCTCACCGGCGGGCTCGCTCTCGGGATCGGCGGGATCAACGTCGACTTGGTCATTGCCATCGACCCCGATGCGGTCCGGGACTTCCTAGTCGACGCGGGGGAGGCGGTCGCGGACGCCTTCCAAAGCATGGGGTGTGAAATAGGCTTGGGCGGGTGCGGTCCGTCGCCCGAGGAGATAGGACGCGAGCAACTGCGGCAGGCCATGCAGATCGAGGATCCGTTGGTCCGGGCCGCATTCCTCCAAGAGAACGCCGAGTGGCGCCTGGTGGGGCGGGGTTCCGACTCCCCCGAGCTGTCGAGGGCGTACGATGAGAGCGTGAGGCTTCTTAATACTCTCGATCTCCTGGAGAGGAATGTCCAGCGCTATGTGGACCTGCAGCGCGAAATGCGAGCCCACTTCCTAGAGGATGTGGAGCGGGATCCGCAGGGCGCCCTGGCCGTGGCGCAGTCGATCATGAACATGCAGATGCGAGAAAGCGGCCCGGGTGCGCATCTCATGCAGGCCATTCAGGAAGATCTCAATGCTTTGGGGTTGCGCTTGGTCGCAAGCGGCAACGCGGCCACGTTTGAATGGATCGGTGGGCAGTGATGGGAGCGCACATACGGGACAAGAGGTGTAGGGTGAGATGATGGCGAACGTTTGGGGACGAAGGGTCGCCAGGGCGCTGTGGATCTTGGTGGCGGTGTGGAACGCGTCAGCCTTCCTCGTCTCTGCGGCCACGTTGGAGCTGTCGCCGACAGGTCAACCCACGAAGTATTACCTGGGCTTCGAAATGGCAGAGATTCGAGGTTTCGACGGGGTCACCTTTGGGATGAACCCTGAGGAAGTCGAAAGCCTGGTCGCGGAGCTGTATCCCGATGGGACGCACACGTGGGTCGATGACCCGATCAATCTCACCCGTTTGCTGCACGTCGCCGTCGATACGTTGACGCCCGTGCCTGGCATGCAGGGCATCGGACCGGCCGGGATCACGTACGTGTTTGGTGCCGAATCGGGGCGGCTGACCGCGATCAACCTCAATTGGGTGATCGGATCCGATAGGGATGCGAGCGCACAGGAGCGTCAAGCCGTGTTGTCGCTGGGTACGGCCTACGTCGCTGAGCTGCTGCAGTACATGTGGCCGCCCGGTATGATGGTGCAAGGAGTCGTGGTGGAGCCCAATTCGGTGATCTTGTTTGCCGGGCAAGATTTGGAGGGCAGGGGCGTGGAAGTGACGGTCGAAGGCGTTCCGCTGGACGTGATCATCCTGCCCGACGGAATTGAGGAGCACCGGCCCATCGACACGGGGCCCGTGCAGCTCAGAATCGCGTTCGCCGAGCGACCTGACGACCCGGACGTGTTTACACTCGAGCCGGGGTCGTTCTGAGCGGGCGCAAGCGTCGTTGGCGTCATCCGGCAAGATGCAGCTTTCGTCTCAGTTGAGAGGAGAAGTGGGAATGTCGGCAAGAGTATGGATGTTGGTCGTTTTGTTGATGGCGGGCTTGGTAGGCGGCGTCGCCCCGGCGGTCCGGGCGCAGGAGGTCGGCGTACAAGCGAATGTCGATGTGCCGGTGGAGAGCGACGCGGCGTTGGAGCCCGGAGTTCAGTACCACTACGTCACGGGTTTTCGCTCAGCCCGGTGGGGCATGACCCGCGACGAAGTGCGGGAAGCGATCAAGAAAGACTTCAACGTGGACGACTCGGAGATCGGCGAGACGTTTAACCTGGACCAGGGAACGCTCATCATGGGGGTCACGGTGCCGAGCCTTTCGCCGGGGCCGGGTCCCGCTTCCATCTACTATATCTTTGGCGCCACCAGCGAACGGTTGATGTACATCAACGTGGTGTGGAGCACGTCGGACGAGCCGATCGAAGACGAGCGCAGCCGCATCATCGTGGCGGGATTGCAGCTGGCCAACTACTTTCAGCGCCTAAGCTGGCGACCCGAAGCTGCCGTCACCAGTATCTCGCTGGATCCCGGCAACGTGGTCGCCTTTGCGGGGGTGGATCCCGACGGCGCCGGCGTGCAGGTGATCATGCTGAACGTGCCGATGACCGACGAAGAGGGGAATCCGGTGGAGCTTTCGGGACCGTCGGTCCTGCAGGTGAGCTACTCGGCCCGCTTCGGAGAGCCCGACGTGGTGACGATCGAGCCGGGGGCGTTTTGAGCGCCGGCTTTTGGGGAATGGCGAGTTCTCTTTCAGTTAGATACTAGTCAGTACCCAGTCAGTGCCCCCTCAGTCCTAAGTCAGTATCTAGCGGCGGGAAGCACAGGCTTCCCGCTCTGTTTTTGTCCGGACCTGGCGAAATTTGTTCCTTACGATGCAGTAGTTTCCCGGATACACGCGATAGGCCCGTCTGCCTTACAATGAATGGCATCCGTCAGTCCTCTAAGGGGTGAGCTGTGCCTACGCAGCCAAAAGGGGCGTAGGACGGGGGAGCGGGGCTTGAAAGAGTACGGTCTGCGGCGTTGGGGGGCGCTGTCGGTCACGCCTGGAGGTTTGCACCATGCAGGAGAACGGATTTTCTGCTCAAAGGCGCGCTCAGCGTTACTTGGGGAGGTGGTCGCCTAGGGTAAGGCGAGGCGCGCGCCCGGCCCCCACCGTCAGATTTCTTTCCGTTCTCCTGATCCTTTTTGTGGTGTGGTCGACCGCGACGAACGTCGCTTACGCAGAGTCCATCGTTCCTGACGGGAAGACGGAGACCACCCTATCCGAGTTGGACGGCACGACCCATGTGCGGACTGGTACCCTCATAAACGATACTGCCCTGAACTCCTTCAGCCGCTTCGACGTGGAAGAGGGCGCCCACGTCAACCTGAAGGTCCCAGATTCGGCGGCTCGATTGATCAATCTCGTGCACGACGAGCAGACCGACATCCTCGGCCTGCTCACGTCCGAGCAAGGAGGCGTTCAGGGCCGAGGCAACATCTATTTCCTCAATCCCTACGGCGTCGTGGTGGGCAAAGACGGTATCGTCGACGTGGGCGCGCTCACGGTGGTCACCCCGACCGAAAGCTTTATGGAAGGTTTCTTTGACGATGCGTCGGCTTCGGTCGATCAGCTGCTCGAAGGGAGCATTCCCATCTCCCCCTCGGGTTTGATCTCGATCCAGGGCACGGTGAAGACGGGCGGCAATGCGTCCTTTATCGGTGGGCGCATCGAGCACGATGGGAGTATTACGACCGGGGTCCGCAATGTCACCGGCGGCATCGATCTCACCAAGGCGCTCAACCTCGGTGGGCTCGATGTGGAGCTTCATCTTGAGGAGCGGGACGGCAGCGTCGCCCTCATCGCGTTGGGCGATGTGGAGCAGACCGGAAGCATCGCCACCGGATCGGCCTACCGGGACGCAGGGCACGTCCTCTTGGGATCGACAGACGATATCTCCCTCAGCGGGGGCGCTTCCATCTTCGCACAAGGGGGGAGCGGCGGCGATTCCGGTGACATCACCCTCCTGGCGCTCCGGCGGGAACGGCCGACCCTGGGCAAGGCCGAGGCGACCAACCTCATCGAGCTGGCCGACGCGACCCTCCAAGGGCGCAACGTGACGCTGAGGGCCAAGTCCGATGCGAAGTACGGCTGGAATGTGGCGGACGGGCTCGAAGGGCTCAATCCCGTCTTCGATACGGTCTCCTCCCTCGGAGAGCACATGATCGGCGTCAACGTCGCTGTGGCCATCGCCGAGGCCCAAGCCGGTGTCACGCTGGGGTCGGGGACGGTCATCGAAGCCGAGGAGGCGGTCGAGGTGACGGCTGACGCCAAAGCCGATGCATCGCTCATCTCCGCGGGCGGGGGCCTCTATGCAAGCTTGGGATTCGCCTACGGCCGCGTCAACTCTAGGGCCGCGGTGGATGTGCTCGACGGTGCGCGCATCAAGGCTTCCAATCTCAATCTCAGCGCTACCAACACCGCGAACCTCTCCCTGAACGTGCGGGCCCAGGGCTTTGTCACCGATCCCCAGGCGGAGTTCGCCATCGCCGTGGGCGACGCGTCGGTGGCCGCCCGGGCGAATGTGGCGCAAAGAGCGAGCATCGAGGTGAACGAGGATGTCTCGGTGAGCGCCATCAACCACGGAGAGTTTGGTGTGACGGCCAACGCCATCGCCCAGCAGGGCGGCAAGGCGGGGCTTGCGGCCAGCGTCCTCACCGCCGACACCGCCGCCGACACGACCGTCGCGGCCGACCTGGAAGGCGTCGGTGACGTGGTGGTTGAGGCCTTCGACGACACCGCGTCGGTCAGCACCCAGGCCTCGGGCCAGGCGGGATCGGGCTGGCTCCAGAGGAAGTTCATCTTCAACCCGTGGGACAACTTCCGGGGCAAGATCTTCAATTGGCTGCAGAGCAAGATGGGAAAAACGAAAGAGTTGGACACCCGCAGCGGCGCCACCGCCAAGGTGAAGCTGGCGGCTGCGGCCAGCATCGCCGACTTTCAGCAGCGGGCTTCGGCGACCGTGGCGGACGACGCGGATGTTTCGGCGCGAGGATCGGTGGCGGTGCTTTCTGAGGCGAGCGTCGGTCGGATCCAAACCGGGGCTGTGAGCGCGGTGGAGGCGGACGGCCAAGGGGAAGTGGCCGGGTACACCTTGAGCGTCGCCTTCGCCTACGGCGATTACGATCAGGATTCGAAAGCCCGCATCGGCCATCGCGCCACCGTCATCGGGCAAAACGTCGCGGTGCACTCAAAGGTCCGCCGCCCCATTGAAATGGACTTGACCCGTTGGACGGATATCGGGGCGATGGTGGATCAGTTTAAGGACCTTTTGCCGACCAGCATCGTCCGGGCTACCGGGGAGAGCGAGAATATCGGTCTTGCCGGATCCATCAGTTACTTGAATTTCTCGCGGGAGGCCGATGCGACGCTGGGGCGCGGCGCCACGGTGCGCATCCGCCGCGATGAGGGGCGTGCCGCCGACGGCTCCTGGACGTTGGAGCGGGCGGATGGCAGTGAATTTCGGTTTGCAAGCCCCGTAAGCGTCGCCGCCGAGGCGGAGAGCTGGGGGATCTTCGTGGGGGGGAATCTCAGTTATACGTTTGGCGGGGCCAATGGTAGCCCGGGCGGCATCGCCGTCGGCGCCGCCTACAACCACGTCGCGTCCGACACCCGCACCCGGGCCGCGGTCTTGGAAGGCGCGCAGATCAAAACGCTCGACGAAGAGCCTGAGGAAGCCCTCGACGTCACGGTCTCGGCGACGAACACCCAACGGATCATCGCCCTCGGTCCCAGCGCCGGCCGGGGGGCCAGCTACGGCTTGAGCGGCGTCTTCACCTTGGTCGACATCGACGGAGGTACGGAGGCCTTGGTGAGCGATCGGGCCACTGTGGAAGCCCGCCGGCTCGACATCCTGGCGAATACCGATCTTTTGAGCTGGAACATTACTGGCGCCTTCAATCTTGCGGAGAGCTTGGGATTTGGCGTCAACATCAGCCTGCAGGACGTCGACTTCGCGACGCGGGCGTTCATCGGCGACAACAGCGAAGGCGGCCAAACCTATCCGCAGGGTCGGATCGTCGCGCAAGACCTGGGCGTCTTCAGCCGCACGGAAGGGTTGATTGGTTCTGTGTCGGTGGCGGGGACGATGGCCTACTCCGGCGCCGAAAAGAGCAATGCCAAGAGCCCAGAGAAGTTACAGGACGTTGAGGACGCCGCGGACGACGCCATCGAAGAGCTAGAGAAGAAGACCGAAAGCCCAAGTGGCGAGGTGCACAAGCCCAAATTTGGCTTGGCCGTCTCGGGCAGCTCTTCGGTGAATACGACCCGGCTTGAGACGGCCGCCACGGTCGAAAACGCCTTGCTTGCCCTGACGGGCGGGGCGTTGGATGTGCGAGGCGTCAGCGACACCGACATCATCGCCGCGAGCGGCTCGGCTGCCTTAGCCATGGCGAAAAATCAAAGCACCAGCTTCAGCGGGGGCATCGCCGGCGCCATCGGCTTCAACGATCTGAAGAACGACACAGTGGCCCTCGTGCGGGGCGCGACGGTGACGGGGGCTCGGGGTGTATTGGTGCAGGCTTTGGCTGGGGGCGATCAATACGCCATCGCCCTCGGTTTGGCGGTCAATGCATCGGCCGATAAAGACAAAGCGGCGGAGGCTGCAGGCTCCGTCTCCGTCAGCATGACGGAGAACGCGGTGGAAGCCGGCATCGAGACGAGCGACGTGACTGGGGTGGGCAGCGAAGACGCCGGTGATGTGGCTGTCGTCGCCTACGATCGGACGTTGCTTGCCACAGGCGGCGGCTCCCTGGTGGCCGGCGGGAAAGGCGGCGTCGGCGCGAGCATCACCTACAGCCGCATTCGAAACGCCGCGCGCGGGCATGTTTCGGGAAGCACGGTCACAGGCTTCGAGGATGCGTCGGTACAAGGATTGACCGCTTCGTTGATCGGCGCGGGGAGCGGTGCGGCCGCGTTGACGGTGGACAAAGACACGGGCACGTTCGCCGGCGCCGTGGTTGTCAGCGAGATGGAGAACACCGCGGCTGCCGACGTGCTCCAGTCAGAGATCGAGGTCGCAGACGCCGTCGATGTGACCGGCAGCGACACCGCCGGTGTGGCCGCCTTGGACGCCCTCATCGCCGAGGGGCGGGAGCCCGGCGACGGCGGGGAGCGGGACATCGACTTCGACTTCGGCGACGAGATCGGCGCAGCCTCTGGCGACGGCAGCCGGATCATCGCGGTGGCCGGGGTCGCGCAAGCGGGCGGCAACAACGTCGGTATCTCGTTTGCCTGGACGAAGATGAACAACACCTTCCGCGCCTTGGTCGAGGAGTCGTCGATCACAAGTGAGACGACGCTGGTGCGGGCCCGCACCAGCGCGCTCAACGTAGGTTATGCCGTCGGCGTCGGCGGAGCGTACGGCCAGTTCGCCGGGGGCGGATCAATTGCGGTCAATCAGATGGAGAATGACGTCCTCGCCCAGGTGCGCTCGAGCAATTTGCATCGTCTGAGCGCGGGCAAGCTCGTCGTCGAAGCGAGCGACGACTCCCAGATCGACGGGCTTGCCGGACAGGTGACGCTGGCGAACGGAGGCGTATCGGCCGGCGCCGCGGTGGCGCACAACGCGACGAGCGGCTCGGTGATCGCGGCCGTCACAGGCGTTGACGTGAACGTAGACGGTGAAGTGGCGGTGGCGGCAGAGAACGCCGCCCGGGTGCGCACCTTGGCCGCGGCCGGAGGGGTTTCCAAAGGCAAAGGCTCGGCACAAGGTTCGGGCGCCTCATCGCACATCGCCAACACCACCGAGGCGTTGATTCAGGGAGCCGCCATCACCGGCTCGAAGAGTCGGGTTTCGGTGACCGCCCAAGATCATTCGGAGATCAGCTCCCTCTCCGGAGCGGCCGCCTTCGCGGGCAAAGCGGCCGGCGAGGCTGCAGTTTCGGTCAACCGCATCGCCAACACGACGAGGGCGCGGGTGAGCGGGAGCGCGGCGGGGACCACGTACGAGGTCGGTCAGCTGGTCGTGGACGCCGACTCCAACGCCCGCATCCGTACCTTGGCCATTGGGGGAGCTGCATCGTCAGCCGTCAGCATCGGCGGTTCGGTGGCCACCAATTTTATCGAGAATACGACCGAGGCGTTCATCAACGAGGGCGCCCGGGTCCTTGCCCGGGATAACGTCGGTGTGTTGGCGACGGGCGATACGGCGGTGACCACTTCGGCAGGGAATGTTGCGGTCGGTGGGACGGTGACCGGCATCGGCGCTTCCGCCTCCGGCACCGAGGTGGGCGGCGTCACGCGGGCGTTTATCGAGGGTGAAGCGACTGAGGTGACCGCGCTGGCCCGCACCTTGGATCGTGCGCTCGAAGTGTACAACGGAGAACTCGAGGGAGAGGTGGATCTCAGCGCGGGCCTGGACGATCTGGGCGACTTTAGCCGCATCGATCTGCGCGCGCAGCGCGGTGTCGAGCGGGTTCGGGGAGTCGTCGTGCGGGCCGCCGGCGGCAACGTGCAGGAGAACGTGGTCGCCAACGCCGGGGGCGGCAAGTGGGCCGGGCTGTCGGGCGCGGTCAACGTCTACGTGCTTGACGGCGTCACCGAAGCCTACATAGACCGTGCCCGGGTGAACACCAGCGGGTCGCCCGGCGGCACGCAGACGGTGAGCGTGAAGGCGTTCGATCACGCCTTTGCCCACGGATTCGGCGGATCGGCTGCAGGCGCTGCCGCAGCCTTCGGGGCCTCCATCGACACGACTGCGTTTGAGCGGGTGACCCGAGCGTTCATCCAAAACAGCGACGCTTTTCACGCCGCGGGAGACATCGTCGTCGAGGCGCATGCGGCGCGGGCGGCGAGCTCGTTTGCGGCAGGCGTGGCAGGAGGAATTGGCGGCGTCGTCGGGAGCGGGTCCGTCGTCACGTACGCGGGCGAGACGGAGGCGTTTGTCTTTGGGTCGGAGCTTTCCGCCGGCGACGTGCGCGTCAAGGCGGACAACACGTCCCAAGTCTTTATGGCCGACGGCGGGGTGATCATCGGGGGGCCGTCGGCCGCTGGGACGTTCTCGGTGGTCGACACATCGAGCCGCGTGCGGGCCTACGTGGAGGAGAGCGCCCTTGAGGTTGATCGGAACGTGAACGTCGAAGCGTCCAACCGCACCGACCTTGAGCTTTGGAGCGTCAGTGGAGCGGGTGGAGGCGGGGCCGCCGCCACGTTCAGCCTTTCGGTGGCGCTGCTGGACGATCGCACGGAAGCGTTCGTGAAAAACAGCTCCCTTGGAGATGATGCATCGCCGGTGCAGCATGTTTCGGTGAACGCGTCCGACGACGTCTCCGTGATCCACCGGGCCGGCGGCGCCGGGGCGTCCGTCATGGGTATGGGCATCGGCTTGGCCGGGTCAGTCACCCGCATCGACAACACGACGCTGGCCTACGTGGAGGATAGCTCGGTGTACGCCGACGATGACGTGCGCCTCTCTGCGCTCGCCGATCGTGAGGTGCACTCGGTGACGGCATCGGCGGGAGTTGGCGTGTACGCGGGCACCGGTCTGGCTGGCGCCGTCGGGGTGACCCTTCTGGGCAGAAACTTAAGCGGCGGGGCCGCCGACGAATTGGGGCTTGACGGTGGCGTTCTGACGGACGCAGACCGGATGGCGAACCGAGAACGCTTCGCGGCGGGAGAGAACGTGGCCACGGGGCTCGGCCTGCAAGAAGACGACATGGACCGGTTGAATCGAGTGGATCGGATCCAAGTGCGAGACGATCTCGGCTCGACGACCCGCAAGGGCGAGACAGCCGCTCTGGTGCTGGGTGTCAGCCACATCGAGGGCAACGACGTGGCCGTCACTGCCAGGGAGCGGCTGGCGCTGGCGAGCGATGTGGGCGGCGGCGCGCTGGCCGACGCGTACGCAGGATCGGCGGGTGTCGGCGTTACCGAGGCGCATCTCAACGTCCGGGCCGACGTGAGCGGTGAGGCGGCGGTGGTGGCACGACGCTCCATCGACATCAAGGCCGGGGTGGAGAAGCTGCGCAGCGGTGAGTCGGCGGTACGGGTGAATGCGTACCAGGGAGCGGCCGCGTTGGTCGGCGCCATGGGCGCCGCGGTGGCCGTGGTCGAGCTCGACGCAAACGTCCATGCCCACGTCGGACGGGGAGCCCAGCTGCAGGCGGGATCGCTCAGGAGCATCACCCTGAGGGCTTGGGACGACAGTGAGGTAAGCGCGCACGCCGAGGGTTACACCGTGGCAGGGGCCGCGGCCGGCGCGGTGATCGCCCGGGCGAACCGGAGCGGCGACGTCACGGCGTTGCTCGGCGCGGGCGCCAGCGGCTCTACCTCTGTCGAGGTGGAGAACGGCTCCCTCATCGTGGAGGCCGAGCGCAGCGGCGACGTGCGCGCGTTTGCCCGGGCCGGCTCGGGCGGGGTCCTCTCCGGCGCGGGGGTCGATGCGCGGGCCGGTGACGATGGGGGTATCGTCGCCCGCATCGGCGATGCGACACAGGTCGATGCGGGTGGGTCCGAGGTACGGGTGAATGCGACGGCTCGTCCTCGCGTCTTTTCGGTTGCGAAAGGGTACGGGGGCACGGTCGGGGCATACGTCGGCGTCTCCTTGGCCCGGGCCGAAGTGGGCCAGGCCGTTGAGGCGTCGGTCGGCAAGGAAACGCACATCGACGCTGGGACGCTCGACGTCGTCGCCAGCGCTGAGACCGACCGCAGCGCGTCTTCAGCGATGAGCGAGGCGGAAGCTGCAGGCGGCGGCCTTTTGATCGGCGTGGGGGCGACGGAGAGCGTCAGTGAGAACACGGCGCGCGTCGCCGCGTTGGTGGAGGGAAGCTTGACTGTTACCGGGCAGGCGCGCATCGCGGCCGTCAACGAGACGAGGCAGCGCGCGAGGGTTTCGGGAGTAGTAGGAGGCGTCGTGGGTGTCGGCGCGAACAAAGCCCGCTCCCGGTCCGATACGTCGACCAGCGCGGTGTATGCTGGCCCTGCGGTTATCGCCGGGAGCTTCGAGCTGGAGGCGCAAGGTGCCGCTGACAACGAGGCGCGCGCCAAGTCGGGCAGTGGCGGAGTCGTGTCGGGTGCCGCGGCCAGCGCCGAGACGGAGTCGGTTGCGCTCACCACGGCCGGAATCGCCCAGGACGCCAACATTTTGACAGGACGCTTTGAGATGACAGCCCAGCACACGGTGGGTTTCTTCAGCGCCTCAGACAGCACGGACGCCTCCGTGGCGGGGAAGAGCGGCGCGTCTTCGAAGAACACGATGGATTCCAGCGTGACGGCCGAGGTGGCAGAGGACGCCGTGATCACCGCGGACGACATCGTCCTTTCGGCCCTCAATGCGTTTCTTCAAAATGAAGGCGATGTGAGCGCCCGGGCCGGTGCGGGCGGCGTGTTTACGGGGGCCGCTGCGAAAAGCGTCACCGAGGTCACCGGCGACACTCAAGTGGACATCGGTAGTAACAGTACCTTGGCCGTGGTCGGTGACCCCGGCGACGACCCGGGCTCTCTTGAGATCGCATTGAAAAACCACCTGGACATCGTAGATCGGTCTCTGCTTAGTACGGGCGGCGCGGTGCAGGGTCCGTACGCGGAGTCCAACGTGACGGCGGATCTCGATGGGCGGATCTCGGTGGGCTACGCGGCCGATTTGAGCAGCGTAGGCTCTTTTCGTATCGGTGCTTACACCCAAGCCAATGCCTCCGCCAATGCTTTGGTGAAGACGTACGGAGGCATCTCAGATGCTGGAGGGCGGGCCCATGCGACGGTCGACGCGGCCAACGCGGTCCACGTCGCTCGGGACGCATCCCTCTTCTCCTTTGGAAACATGGTGCTGGCCGCAGGTGAGAGCGCGGATGGCTGGTGGAGGAACCGTATCCAAGTAAATGCCGCCGCGGATGTGTACAATTACACGGCTGCTCCCGTCGATACGACGCATGAAGCACGGGCCACGGCCGAAAACTCGTCGACGATTAATATGCAGGATGCAGTGGTCGAAGGCGTCAACGACGTGACGTTGGCCGCGTACGACGGACAGGTTGACACGACGGCTCACGGCTACGGTTACAATCCCTACCTCGAAATTCTCGGAACGCGCTCGTCCGATGGCGAGGCGAGTCGCACCCTCACCGGGTCGATCATTCTGACGGGGACGACAGTCCGCGCCGGTGTGATGAATGACCAACGAGTGAGGATCGACCGATGGGGTCGGGTCAATCTCGGGCCGTTGACCCGGGACGTCAATTGGAGCAGCACTTCGCTCAATCCCAAACAGAAGGTGCAGGAGCAGATCGATGCCCTTTGGGAGCTTGAAGGCGAGGTCAGTGAAGAAGAGTGGAATGAGATCCTAATTCAAATTGAGATGCTCGAACTTCTGAAGGCTGGACTCCCTTCTACCTCCGCAAGCACTCTTGTTTTCGACGACATCTATGCCGCCGGCGGCAATATCCAGCTGCATGGCCGCAGCTTTGGAGGGACGTCGGCACGTCTTGAGGCCCGGGGCGCTCCGACAATTGAGATCATTAACGAGAGCGATCAACATCTCTTCCTCAATCGGCTTACCATTGCCGATGACGATCTAGGTGGCTTGGTGCGGTTTACGGGGCTCGCCGGCCGTGAGGACGCCAACGAGCGGTGGCAGATCGAGGAGACCGGCCAAGGCGTCCTGCCCCAGATCATCATCCACAACACGTACGACGCTGGGAGCGAGGGTCCGGCCATCTTCCTCAATGGGCCGGTGAGCAACCTCCGGGGAAGCGTCGAGATCTACAACCGTTCTGGGCGTCTGGCTCAATTTGCGGCCCTTGAGGCGCAAACGGTGCAGATCGATGTGCCGAAGGGGACCTACGTCGTCAACGATCCCGAAGGCTACTGGAGTGTCGGCGGCACCCCGTGGACGGCCTGGACCAGGCACATGTTGCTGCCCGCCACGGAAGAGGAGATGCTCAACCTGATCGCGGCGTTTCTGTGGGGAGACGAGGGGGATCTCAACGAGTACCTCCGAGATCCCAGGGACATGATGTACAGCGGCGAGGACGGAAAGGCCAAGTCGGGCGGACTGACGACCGTGCTCACCAATCTGCCCAATTGTTATGGGACCTTTGAAGAGTGCCATCCTGGTGAGGACCGGTCCGACTACATCAAGCTCTTCGGCGGCGACGACGACCATGGCTTTTGGATGCGGCGCGTGCGCGAGGGGGCGACCCTGAGCAGGACGCGGACGTACGAGTCCGGCGACCATCGCGAGAGCGTACGCCTCGTCGGCCAGCAGATTGCCGTCAACGCGAAGTACATCGATATCAACGGAACTTTGCGCTCGGGCCGGCCGACGCATCTCACTGTGACGATTGGAGAAGCGGCCGAGGGATGGGTCCGATGGATGCGAGAGGAGCGTCCAAACGAGGCGCGGGGGAGCGTCGCGGTGCCGGTGGGTGGAGTCTATTACGATCATGAAGGCAATGAAACCGCCGGTCTCCTCTGGACGGCGGCGGCTGACGGCCATGACGGCGTACAACTGCGCTACAATTTTGAGACCGACCAGTTCGAGATCGAGCGCATCAACGCCGGGGGCAGCGGAAGCATTTACCTCCACGGGCATATCGTCGCCACCAATCGTCTGGGCCAGCTTGAGGTGCTTGGCGGAATCGGCGACGTCGAAATCAGGAATCTCACCCGTTACGGGCTGGCGGTTGAGGGCATCAGCACAGGAACGAGCACGCAAAGCTCGATCAAGATCGCCGATACGGCGCGAGATAGGACGACCTGGTACATCTATGAGCCCGGGCAGTCGATGCGTGTCTACGAAAGGGAGGGGATTCATGCCGGCGGTCCCAAGAGCGAGGATTTGGTTCGGATCGTCGCGGGGCGGGAGACGACGTATCAACCCCTGACGGGACAGCGGTATTTCTGGCGGCGGGAAGCCACGATGCAGCGGCAGTTTGGATATGACTTTAGCTGCGGGGACTCGGATGCCAACTTTTATAATCTCTGCCAACCATCTGACTGGAAGTTTGTCATTCCCGATTCCAATCAGCCCAACAATCCGTGGACCCACACGTGGTGGCTGTCGACCGGCCATGATCCCAACGGGCCGGACTTCATAAGCGAAGTGGTATGGGCCCAAGTCAGTGACGAAAAGCATACGGTCGACTTTGTGGACACAAGCAAGGGCCTGCCCGATGGACAATGGTCCTATCATCTCCCAGAGGAGGCCTCGATCACCGTCGATAGCAGCATCCGGGCCGATTATCCTTTTGCCATTCGTTTCCGGGGTGAAAGCGAAGGGCGCGTCGCGATCATCTCAAGGGGCGATATCCTTCTCGGCGGCGATATTGAGAATACCCAAGGTGACACCGAGCTCCGCAGCGATGAAGGGAGGATTCTCCAGCACGCGGAACGGTGGATTCGCACGGGCAACCTGACCATGCACGCCGACGGGGACATCGCATCGGTCGATCAACCCCTCCGAATCGATCTGCACGGCGGAGAGCTGGTTGTCGAGAGCGAGTCCGGTGGCGTCGCCTTGAACCTGACGGGAGAGGCGGCTATCAGAAGGATCGCTGCCGATAGCGAGGCCGATGTGTTGCTCATCGCAGACGAGGACATTGTCGGTATCGAAGGTGGGGCCCAACCTCATATCGTCGGCGGTGCCATCACTTTGCGCAGCGAGACGGGAGCCATCGGTAGCGCCGACACGAGACTCGTCGTGCGAGGCGATGAGCTCGACATTGCCGCGGACCAAAGCATCCGCCTAACCCATGAAGGGGGCGATCTCCGTCTGGTGCAGGCCGTCTCGCATCAGGGAGACGTGGATATCCGCGCCGAAGAAGGCCGGATACTCAACGCAGCCATCGAGCGTTCCGTCGACGCTGAGCGAGAGCAGCGGCTCGCCCAAGTTTGGGATACCCTCCACTTGACGGAGGACCGAGACGCGCTAGAGGACGCCCAAGACGCGACGGTGCGCCCGTTTGAGATCCAGGTGGAGCGCCGCTATGAGGAATACTGGCAGCTGCGTCGCCACGGCAGCGAAGAAGGCGGCGTCTTTGTGCTCGATCCGGAGAGCATTCCGATCTACCGGATCCGTGCCGCGGCGGCTTTAGGTGTCGACGATCCTAGCGATGCTCAGGTACAGGCGTACGCGCAAGGGTTGTATCAGGAAGTGGCCGACTTCCTCGCCGAGACGCTCGGCGAGGAGTGGCAGTTGGCTCCCGAATTTCAGTCGTATCGCTCGGATTACACCTACACGGCGACTGAGGAGCAGGTGGCGGCGCTCACGTACGGCGCGGCTTGGTTGCCGTCGCAGTTGCTTTATCAGATCGACGCCAACGCCTTGGAGCCGGTTTCCGACACCAACGTCTGGACGCAAGATCCCAATGTCTCAGGACGCGATGTGAGCCTGGTGGCCGATGGCATTGGGGATTTCGACGTTCCGGTGCTCATCGAGCTGCCCTTGGAACCTGATCCCTCCTTTGAGTTGACCGATGAACAGAAGGCGGCCTTGGTCGCCGCGGCGATGCCGGGCGATGTGACCGTGCGCTACGGCGAGCAAGGGCGGCCGCTCTCCATCGCGATCCAGCGGACACGACCGGTCTACGTGGACGCGGCCGGCGTGTTCACCGCCGTCTCCCACGGGAATGTGTACATCTTCGCGCCGGACGTGCTCAAGGTACGCTCTGTGACCTCCAACGGTGATGTGCGCCTTGTGGCGCGCGATGACTTGCTCAGCGTCAGAGCGCCGGGTGAAGCTGCCGTGGTGGCCGGTGGAGACTTGGTCCTCGAAAGCGGCGAAGGTTCCATTGGGACATGGTCGTGGGTGCCTGATGGGAATGATTGGCAGCGCGTGATTGAGCCCTTCGCCTACGACATCGGGGGTATCCTGGGCTCGGCCCGTGCCGGGGACGACCTCTTCTTGGAACGGATCGGCGGTGATATGCGCTTCGGTCTCCTCTATGCGGAAGATGAGATGGAGCTATGGGCGAAGGATGGCAGCATCCTGGCCGAGCAGGCGGGGTTGAGCCTTGTGGCCGGCTCCTTGATGGTGCTCACCGCAGGCGATTTCAGCGGCCCCGGCGACGGAATGGAGATCGAAGTCGATGAGCTGTTCGCAGGCGAAGTGGGAGGGGTGACCAGGGTCCAGTCCTGGAATGCGCCCATCATCTTTGGGAATGCGGCGAGCGCGACCAACAACTTCACCAGCCTTGGCGGGCTTGAGGCCCACGCCGAAGAGATCCGAGTCGGAATGAACGACTCGATTTACAGTGATGGAACCGTCCAGCTTTTCACCTCGGAGAAGATCTCCATGGATAGGGGGGCCATGATCGTCTCATCCGGCAACGTGCTGCTCCAGGCCGCAAGCATATCGATGCAGGACCATGCGCGGGTGGTCGGTGACGATGTCTACCTGGATGCCAACCAATCGATGACCCTGAATGATCTCACGGCATTCGGGAAAATCGAGTTGACCGCAGGCGACTCGATCGAGGTGCAGGGCGTCATCAACTCGCCGCTCCTGCGCGCGGTGAGCCGCGGCGGACAGCGGTACACGTCCACGAGCAATCACATCGAGCGCTTCCGGGCGGAGAATGCAGGCGGCGGTCTCGTCGAGCTGGCGAACGGCAGAAGTATCGTCATCGAAGCGATCATTCAGGCCGACGGCGGTGACGTTGTGATACGCAACACCGGATCCGTGCAGCTCACGGGGCTTCTCCGCACGCAAGACGGGGTACGTTTGACGGCCGGAGGGGCGATACGGCAGGAAGGAGACGGGCGCGTCGTCGGCGCTTCTTCGCTGGTGACCGCCAGCCGAGGCGGCCAGAGCTTGACGGGTGCGAACGAGGTGGCCCACTTCACGGCCACAAACGAAGACGGCGGCGACGTCCATCTGGTGAACACGGCCCATCCCCTGACGGTGCACGACGTCACCCAGGCGGCGGGCGGCGACGTGATCATCGACAACGCCGGCGCTCTGGTCCTGGAAGGCACGATCGCGGCGGACGATGTCGTGCTGACGAGCAATGCGACCATCGAGCAGCGCGACGCTGGCCGGGTACATGCCGCCCTGCTTGAGACGACGAGCCTTGGCGGCCAACTGCTGAGAGGGGCCAACCAAGTTTCATCCTTCAAGGCCGCCAACAAATCGGGCGGGACGATTCACCTGGTCAACACCGCAGCTTCCTTGAAGATCGGCGACGTCACGCAGAAAGATGGCAGTTCCGTGCGTGTCGAAAACACCGGCGACGTCGTGACGGACGGGACGATTTCTACGGCCGACGCGGTGTACTTGACGGCGACGGGAAGCCTGTTCCAGACGGATACGGGGCGGGTTGCGGCCTCAAGCCTCGAGACAGAGAGCCGTGGCGGCCAGAGCTTGACGGGCAAGAATGCCATCGCCCACTTCACCGCCGTGAATGCGGGCGGCGGCGAGGTGCATCTTTACAACATCGGCGGTGCGCTCACGCTGCACGATGTGCGGCAAAGCGACGGCGGCGATGTGGTGGTGCTCAATCTGGACGCGTTGACGATGGCGGGTGCCATCGAGGCGGTCGGCGAGGTGCAGCTTATTGCAGACGGAGCCCTGTTGCAGACTGGGCAAGGCCGGGTGGACGGCGCTTCGCGTCTTGTGACCGAAAGCCGCGGCGGCCAGGCTTTGACGGGTGCGAACCGGGTGGCCCGCTTCATGGCCACAAACGAAGGCGGCGGCGACGTGCACCTGAGCAACAGCGCCGCTTCGCTGGTCATCGATCTCATCACGCAGTGGAATGGCGGCGATGTGCGGATCGACAACACAGGCGCTATCGCAATGGCTGGGACGGTGTCGACGAACGACAACGACAAGGTGTACCTGACCGCGACGGGGAGCCTGTCGCAGACGAATCGGGGACGGATTGTGGCCGAGTGGCTCAAGACGGAAAGCCGTGGCGGTCAGAGTTTGACGGGCCCGAACGAGGTGACTCACTTCACCGCCGCAAACGAAGACGGTGGCGACGTCCATCTGGTGAACGTCGCCGATCTCCTGACGGTGCACGACGTGAGCCAGCTGGCCGGCGGTCACGTGCGAATCGACAACACAGGCGCCGTCGTAATGGACGGGACGATTTCGACGGCCGATGAGGTGTACTTGACGGCGACGGGGAGCCTGTCCCAGACGGATACGGGGCGGGTTGCAGCCTCGAGCCTTGAAACGGAGAGCAGGGGCGGCCAGCGCCTGGCGGGTGACAATACCATCGCCCACTTCACCGCCGTGAATGCGGGCGGCGGCGAGGTGCAGCTGCACAACATCGGCGGTGCGCTCACGCTGCACGATGTGCGGCAAAGCGACGGCGGCGATGTGGCGGTGGAGATGGCCGGGGCGGTGACGATGGCCGGCGCCATCGAGACGGCGGATCGGGTGGAGTTCATTTCGGGCGGGACGCTGTCGCAGACCGGGGAAGGTCGAGTGGATGGCGCCTCTTGGCTGGTGACAAACAGCCGGGGAGGCCAGGCGCTGATCGGCGCCAACACAGTGGCCCACTTCACCGCCACAAACGAAGGCGGCGGCGACGTGCGCCTGGTGAATACGGCCGATGTGCTGACGGTGCATGATGTGGTCCAAGCGGCCGGCGGCAACGTCGTCGTCGACAATGTCGGCAAGCTCCTGCTGGCGGGGGCCGTCACGACCGAGGGCGACGTCAGGCTGGCGGCGAGCAAGACGATCGAGCAGCAAGGCGACGGTCGCGTCGAAGCGACGTGGCTGTGGGCGACGAGCCGTGGCGGCCAGAGCTTGATAGGTGCGAACAGGGTGGCCCACTTTACGGCCACAAACGGAGACGGTAGCAACGTCCATCTGGTGAACGCCGCCGATCCGCTGACGGTGCATGACGTGGTCCAGGCGGCGGGCGGTGCCGTCGTCATTGACAACACCGGTGCTTTGGTCCTGGAAGGAACGCTCTCGACGGCGGACCACATCTTACTGGCGAGCGATGAAACCATCGAGCAGCGTGATGCCGGCCGTGTGCATGCCGCCGTGCTTGAGGCGACGAGTCGAGGCGGGCAAGCGCTCACGGGCGATAATGCCGTGGCCCGTTTCGTCGCTACCAACAAATCAGGCGGGACGATTCATCTCGTCAACACCGTTGCATCGCTGATCCTCGGCGACGTCACGCAGGTGGACGGCGACTCCGTGCGTGTCGAAAACACCGGCGACGTTGTGATGGACGGGACGATTTCGACCGCCGACGAGGTGTTCGTGACCGCGACGGGAAGCCTGTCCCAGACGGATACGGGACGGGTTGCGGCCTCGATCCTTGAGACGGAGAGCCGGGGCGGCCAAAGCCTAACAGGCGAGAATGCCATCGCCCACTTCACCGCCGTGAATGCGGGCGGCGGGGAGGTGCATCTTTACAACATCGGCGGTGCGCTCACGCTGCACGATGTGTTGCAAACCGACGGCGGCGATGTGGTGGTGGAAAGCGCCGGAACGGTGACGATGGTCGGCGTCATCGAGACGGCGGATCGGCTGGCGCTCACCGCGGGTGGCACCCTGCTGCAGGCGGGCGAGGGTCGAATCCACGGTGCCTCTTGGCTGGTGACAAACAGCCGGGAAGGCCAGGCGCTGACCGGCGCCAACAGAGTGGCCCACTTCACCGCCACAAACGAAGGCGGCGGCGACGTGCGCCTGGTGAATACGGCCGATGCGCTGACGGTGCATGATGTGCTCCAGGCGGCGGGTGGCGACGTGGTCATTGACAACCGCGGTCAGCTCCTCCTGGTAGGTGTACTCGGGGCCAAAGGTGAGGTGAGCTTGACTGCCACCGAGGCTATCGAACAGCAGGATGGCGGTCACATCGATGCCGCGTGGCTCAAGACGGCAAGCCGGGGCGGGCAAACGCTGACGGGCGCGAATACGGTCGCCCATTTTGCGGCCGTCAACGACGCCGGCGGGGACGTGCGCCTGGTGAACACGGCCGATCCGCTGACGGTGCATGACGTGGTCCAAGCGTCGGGCGGCGACATCGTCATCGACAACACCGGCAAGCTCCTCTTGGCGGGAGTCCTCCAAACCGAGGACGAGGTGAGCCTGAGGGCCACCGAAACCATTGAACAGCAGGATGGCGGTCGCATCGATGCCGAGGGTCTCCAGACGGCAAGCCGGAGCGGGCAAACGCTGACGGGCGCGAACGCGGTGGCCCGTTTTGCGGCCGTCAACGACAACGGCGGCGACGTACGCCTGGTCAATGAGCGCGAAAAGCTCACCTTGCACACCGTCGTTCAAAGGGACGGGGGCGACATCCGCGTCGATACCGCCGGGGAGCTGGAGATGGTGGAGGCGGTCCGCACACCCGATCGGGTGGAGCTGACCTTGCGCGGGCCCTTGGTGCAAACGGTCGAAGGCCGGGTGGAGGCCGGATGGCTTGCGGTCCGAAGCCGCGGCGGGCAGTTCATGATGGGGGACAACGAGGTAGAGAACTTCGATGCCCTCAATGAAGGAGGCGGTCCCCTCCACTTCGCCAATACGACCGGACTCTTCAGGATTCACAACGTCACTCAGGTCGACGGGGGCGAGGTGAACTTCCGCATCACGGGCGAAATTCTGATGACGGGGACCCTTTCCACCCCTGATGAGGTGGTGCTCCAGGCAACCCGGAGAGTAACCCAGACCATCGAGGGGCGGGTGGTCGAAGCCTCGCAGCTGACCGTGGTGAGCCGGGGTGGCCAGATTCTCAAGGGGTGGAACTCGGTGGCCAGGTTTGTGGGCATCAATCATGGCGGGCCCATTCGATTGCTCAACGTCCACGGGGGATTCCAGATTCCCCAGGTGGTGCAGTTGAGCGACGGCGACGTGATCATCGCCAACGTGGGCGTTGCCCGCATCCACCGGACCACGTCCGCTCTGGGGCGGACGGTCATCGATTCTACAGGCTCCTTGACAAGCCCGGCGCGGCTGAACAGGTTCCGCCGCTTCAGGGCCGGGGAGGTATCTCCGGGCGAGCCGCTGGTCTTCAGCAAGTATGAGGATCTCGTTGACCTCGTCGGCCCCATCGACGCTTTGGATGAGCATCAGGAAGGCATCTCGGGCGGCGGTCCCACCGGGGGCGCTCCGGAGAATCTCTTTCAGGAAGGTACCGTGCTGTGACCGTGCCCGGGGCCCGCAACCGTCGAGGGCTGCACCGGAGACTGGCCGGGTTGTTGCTCATCACAGCTCTTTCCATTCACTGGAGCGGCCCGGGCGCCCTCGCTGCCCCGGCGGTATACGTGCGCCAGGTTCGCCTCGATGAATCGGAGATTTTGCCGGCACGGGAGCTGGAGGCCATCGTGGAGTCGTACGAAGGCCGGGAAGTGACGCTGGCGGATCTGGAGCAGATGGTGGACCGCATCAACGCCCTTTACGAGGCCCGGCCGGAGTACATCGCCCGGGCCGTGCTGCCGCCCCAGGAGCTTGGCGACGGTGTGGTCACCGTGCGGCTTGTGGAAGGGCACATCGGTGCCATTCGCCTTGAGGGAAACGCGCACACCCGGGAAGAATTCATTCTCAACCACATCGGACTCCTGCCTGGCCAACTGGTGCGGCTCGATCTCTTGGAGGAGCGGATTGCCCATATCAACCGGATTCATGACATCTGGATCCGGGCGGAGCTGCGCCCCGGGCAGGCTTTGGGGACGACCGACTACGTCCTTCACGTGTTTGAGCCTCCCAACCGGGGTACCCAGCTCTTCGCGGAGAGCCAGCAGGACGCCGAAAACGGCGGGTTCCGGGGCGGCCTCACCTGGTCGCAGCGCAGCCTGACGGGGAGGCGGGATCCGCTGACGGTGACCGCGACGGGGGGCGCCAGTCAGCTTTCGCTGTCGCTCGCTTACGCGTATCCCCTAGGAACAGCCGGCACGCGGCTAGGCATCAGCGTGGCGGAAAGCCGGTCCCGGGTGTTGGAGGGCGATTTGGCCCACGCCCGATTGGGCGGCGCGTCCACGGAGATCTCGCTGGAGGCTTCGCGGCCGTTCTTGTTCAGGGGGAATTCCAGCCTCCGGGGGTATCTGCTGTGGTCCACCCGTCGTTCGGCCACCTTGATCGCCGGTGAGCCCGTGGTGGAAACCGGATTGCAGTCGCTCTCAGCGAGGCTGGAGTACCAAGAGCAGCGCGGCGCCACCGTCCAGCGGGCCGTTCCCCAGATCACCGCCGGCGGGGAGGGGGCGCTGGACGATTTCGTCACGTATCATCTGGAGTACACGCGGTTCACGTCCCGACCTAGCGGCGGCGGCATGGAGTACCTCGTTCGCCTTCAGTACTCTCCTGACCGGACCGTGCCCGCGGGCTACCAGTTCACGTTGGGAGGATTCGAGACGCTGCGGGGATATCCGGCCTCGGTGCTTACGGGCACTTCGGGGTATTTCCTCCGGGCGGAGTACCGGCGTCCCTTCAACGACACCATCGAAGGCTTGGTGTTTCTAGACCACGGGGGTGTGCAGCGTTCGGATGACGACGGATCTGCGTCGGAAGTGTTAACATTGAGCAGTGTGGGAGTGGGCGTTACCATCGTTTGGAGACGGTTGGCCGGGCGCCTGACCGTGGGCGTTCCCTTGAACGGGGAGCACGCTCGGGTGAACGTCCGGCTGGAATGGACCTTTTAGCCTGCATTGTGCCGATACGGCTACATCCGGTTGAAACTGAGGAGGACAGAATGTGCGAAAGCTGGTTTTGACGTGGATGATTGGCATGTTGGCTTTGGCGGTTCCGGCAGCATGGGCACCGGCGGCCATGGCAAACCAGACCATTGGCATGATTGACATGTCTGTCATCTTGAGCGAGTCCGACGCGGCCAAGGAGGCGAACCGCCGGCTCCAACAGGAGGCCGAGGCGCGCCAGGCCCATCTGGATGAACTGCGGGCCCGGGTTGAACAGCTGCAGGCCCGCCTCGAACATGAGGAGGAAGAGCTGTCGCCGGAAGAGATGGCTGATCAGCAGTCGGAACTGATTGTCGCTTTGCAGGAGCTTGAGCAAACGGCGGCCCTCTACGAGGCGGAAATTCAGCAGATGGCCGATGAGCTGAGGGCGCAGATCTTGGCCGATGTCGGCGTCGTGCTGCAACGGATTGGCGACGCCAGGGGCTACGATCTGATCATCGACGCGTCGGCGGTGTGGTATTACAAGCTCGTCACCGATCTCACATGGGAAGTGATTCGCGAGTACAACAGCGTCTGGAATGCGGCCAACAACAACTGAATCGAGTACCGCCGTCCGGCAGGCTTACGCCCTGGCACCCCCGGGCCCCGGGGCTCCGGAAAGGAGATCGCGGGGTCTAAGATGTAGTCTTGGGGCGACAGGAGGGGCTGCATCCAGGTGGTGGCAGGATTTGTAGGTCGCGGCGCGCAGCTGGCGGCGATCGACCGCTGTCTTGAACTGGCGAAAGAGGGGCACGGACGCGCTCTTTTGATTTTGGGCGAGATGGGCCTGGGCAAGACCCGCCTGTTGCATGAGGCCTCAGAGCGCGCCCGCGCCCAGCGGTTCCGGGTGTTGTGGGGACGGGCCCATCCTCTGGAGAACGACCTCGCGTACGCTCCTTTCATTGAAATGTTTCACGCGGTGTTCGGCGAGCTTTCCCCCCAGACGAGGCGCGCCGTGCTGGCGGAACTGCCCGCGCTCGGGCGGCTGTTGGGTATCGCGGGCGACCAGGAGGGAGGAGGCGGCCTGCCGACCCCGCTCGAGAAGGCCCACTTGTTTGCCGCGGTTTTGCAGTTTATCAAGCTTCTGGCCCGCGACGGCCCGCTGGTCCTCATGGTCGACGACCTGCAGGATGCGGATGTCCTCAGCCTCGACCTGTTTCATTATCTTGTGCGGTTTCTGGGGGACGTGCCGGCGCTTTTGGCGGGAACCAGCCGCCTGCAGGGACTTTGTTTGTCCCCGCGCCTGCGCTCCTTGCGGCAGACTCTGTCCCGGGACGGTGCGGGCGAAGTGATGTCCCTTGCTCCGCTGTCGGCGGACGAAGTTGGTGCGCTCGCCCGGGGATGGCTGGAGCGGGGAGAACCGTCGAAACGCCTCTTGAAATTCCTCGTCGACCGGTCCGGCGGATTTCCGCTGTATCTGGAGCTGCTCCTGCGGTCGCTGAACGACCAGGGGCGGCTGCAGCGCATCGGCACCACGTGGGACATGGGGGGCGAACCGCGCCCCGTCACGTCCCCATCGTTGCAGGCGCTGATCTTGGATGAGCTGGCACCGTTCGCGGGCGACGAGCGGGAGGTGCTGAATCTCCTGGCCGTTGCGGGCAGGCAGTTGCCTTACAAGACGCTGAACCAACTCGTATCCGTGGACGACACCGCCTTGCTGCGCTCCCTGGAGCGACTGAGCAGCGCCGGGGTCATCACGGAAACGGCCACGGCCGGATCGGCTGCCTACGAGATTTCCCATCCCTTGTATCGGGAAGTGCTCTACGAAACCGCATCCGAGATCGGAAGGCGCATTACCCATGCCCGCCTGGCGGAGCACTTCGGCGCGGAGCGCCCGGACATCGCAGCCCACCACTACTGTCGAGCCGGCGATCACGGGAATGCCGAGAAAGCGGTGGCGATCCTATGGCTTTCAGGAAACCGTGCCCGGGCCGTGCGCGCCTTCCGGGAGGCCGATCAGTACCTGACGGCAGCGTTGCGCCACGTGCGCAAGGGTGTTCGCTCCGAGCTCCTCCCCCACATCCTCGAATCCCTGGGCGAGGCCCGGGAGCAGGGAGGTGAATGGACAGACGCCCGTGCCCTCTACGAAGAAGCATTGCAACTCCAACTGAGCCAGCCGCATTCGCAGGCGACACTACGCCTATACTTGCGCTTGACCAGCGTTGCGGCGACCCAGGCCGACTTTGAGGCGGCCAACCGCTATCTCGACCAGGCCCAGCGACTGCTCGGGGATGAGGATGTCCCGGGCATGATGGTCGAGCTCCAGTTCAACCGGTGCTCGCTCTTCTTTCTGGCCGGAGACACGGAGCCTCTCCGGACCGGGGCCGCGACGCTCCGCCGGATCGCAAGTGCCGCAGGGTCCAGCGTGGCCATGACCCAGTACCATCTGGCCGCCGTCATGGCCCATCTTTCCGCGGGGGAGTGGCGCGACGCGAAACATCATGTCCGGCTGGCTCTGGAAGTTGCTGAGAAATCCGGTGATGTCGAATGGCGACGCCGGACGCACGATATAGGGGCTTCCCTCGCGTTTCACATGGCCGACCACGGAACCTTGCGGCGGCAAGCCCAGTTCAGCCTTGAGCTGACAGGAACGGCGGAAAACGCCGATGTTTCCATACATCCCCGGGCTCACCTGCACCGGCTCATGGCCGATTTCTTCAGCGGCGATTGGCTGCAGGCTCTGGACAGGAGCGACGTGATCATCGCGTCGGTGGATCGGGCGGCCGACGTCCGCAGCCTCTCGCTGGCCTGGCTGTGCAGGGCTTTGATCATGGCGTTTCAGGGAGACCTCGACGAGGTTGACGTCGCGCTCCATCAGGCGTCGCAGTTGGCGGGGCCTACCTCCGACGCCAATCAGCGACACCTGCGGCACGTGGTCCTGGTGCGGCGCGCGCTGGTTTTGGACGAGCCCGAAAGGGCGCTCTCCGCTTCTCCGACTTCGGAGGAGGAGATGCTGCGGGCCAAGCCCTTGCTGCTTGGGCTGTTCGCTGAAGCGTACCTGCGAGCGGGTCAAAACGATCGGGCCCTTGAAGTGGTCCAAGCTCTGGAGGAGCATGGCAAGCGAGGAAGCGATTTTGCTGGCGGTCTTGCCGCCCTCGGGCGAGGCATCGTTACAGCGACCCGGGGCGAGACCGCGAAGGCTGAGCACTCCCTGGAGCAGGCGGTACAGGAGTTTTCCAGGTTGCGGCTCCCTTACTGGCGAGCCACAAGCGAGGCGAAGCTGGCCGAATTGAAGGCCTCCCGTCAGCCGGTGCACGCCAGGAGAATGGCCCGATCGTCCGCCGTCGCGTTTGGCCGGCTCGGCGCCCGCCCCGAGCAAAACACGGCCCAGGCCTTGCTGCATCGACTTGGAGGACGCCTGCCGAGGCTTTCAAAACCAGATAGCGTCGAGGTCCTGAGCGCCCGGGAGAAAGATGTGGCCCGCCTGGTGGCCCAAGGGTTCACCAACCGCGAGGTAGCCGCTCGGCTCTACATCAGCCCCCGAACGGTGGAGACCCATCTGCAGCGCATCTACACCAAGCTGTCCCTGTCCAACCGCGTGGAGCTGGTGCGTTACCTTGCGACGTCCGACCGATCCGTGAAGCGATCAAGTTGACCGCTCTGCAATGGGCGGTAGGCCTTGTCGTTCTCCCTTCGCTTTCGGCGGCGCTCTCGAGCCACAGGGCAAGAAAGGGCGCCAACGGTTAGCCGCGGCGGACCCCGCGCCGCTCCCGCCCCTCGCTCACCATCTCCACGAACGAGACGAAGAGCTGCTTGCGCTCGGCCAACTGATTGATCGGCGGGCGCAGGCCCCGAAGGAGTGCAGGTAGACCTGTCGGGCTTCTTCCCGCCTGATGCTCCGGCGCGCGCCAACGAGCGGGCAGGACGGGTCAGCGTGCCCCCTCGCCTCCTTGCCGGCGAGCGATGTGTCATGTTTTTGTTAAGTAAAATGTCATCATATGTTTGCACGCGGAGCGGTAATGTGTTAAATATAATGACATAAGGCGGGTGGTGACGTTGACGACACATGGGGACAGCGCCCAAACCCCCATGATTCCGATTGGGACGGTCAGCCTCATGACCCGATTGTCCCCGCGCCAGATCCGCTATTACGAGGCGCGCGGGCTTATCAAACCCGCACGGTCCAAGGGGAACCGTCGCCTCTACTCCAAACTTGACGTCGAGCGGCTCATGTACGTACGGGAGCTTCTCAACGAAGGGTTGGGGCTGAACACGATCCGGGAGCTGATCCGCGATGTGCGGGAGGGAGGGGAAGAGGAGAGGGCCTATTGGGAGCAACTCCTGCCGGCCCACCTTCCGCAGAAGGCGCCGCTCACCTCAATGAACATGCTGGGGCGCGAGGAGATCGTCAAGTTCTGCAGAGGTCAGAATGTTCACTTCATACGTCTCCAGTTCACCGCCCCCCGGATCCTTCGTGCAACCCGTACCTAGCCTTCGCGCGATCAGCGCCGCCGGCCTGCACGGGATGGAGGCGCCGATCCAGCCGGCGTCAGTCGACCGCAACATTTTTCAAAAAGGAACCTGGGAAAGGAGGGAAGTGGGTGCCGTGAGCCTGCCGGGTTCCCTCAGGCGGTTGAGCAATACCCCGGCGTTGTGTGATGAGGTGGAAAGCGTGGCGAGATTGGTACCAGAGGAGCTGAAAGATGATGCGGACAGGTGAACGCGTGTTGGTGAATCGTCGTCCTGTGGCTTGGGAGCGGGCTGTGCCGCTGGCCCTTGCCGTGGTGTTCGGCGCCGTTGGGGCAGCTTCGGCGCAGGCGGCGGAAGACGCCGCTGAGCTATTGGGAAGCGTCGCGGCGGCCATCGACACCGTATGGGTGCTCCTTGCAGCCTTCCTCGTCTTCTTCATGCAGGCGGGGTTCGCGATGGTGGAGGCGGGCTTCACCGGTTCGAAGAACACGGGGAATATCGTCATGAAGAACCTGATGGACTTCTGCGTCGGCTCGCTGATGTACTGGGCGATCGGGTTCGCCGTGATGTTCGGCGCCGGCAACCTCTTTTGGGGGAGCAGCGGCTTCTTTCTCGCCGACGCCTTTGAACATCTCGGCCTTTCCATTCCGCTCGCCGCCTTCGTGATCTTTCAGACGGTCTTCGCCGGCACGGCCGCGACGATCGTCTCGGGGGCGATGGCAGAGCGGACCAAGTTCGTCGCTTACCTGGTGTACAGTGCGGTCATCACGGGGCTTGTCTACCCGGTCGTCGGCCACTGGGGCTGGGGCGGCGGTTGGCTTTCTGAGCTCGGTTTCATCGACTTCGCCGGGTCGACCATCGTCCACTCGGTCGGCGGCTGGGCCGCCCTCATGGGGACGCTGGCCCTCGGTCCGAGGCTGGGCAAGTACAACCCTGACGGGTCGATCAATCCGTTCCGCGGTCACAACCTCCTGGTGGCCGCCCTGGGCGTCTTCATCCTTTGGTTGGGATGGTTCGGGTTCAACCCGGGCAGCACGCTCTCCGGATTAACGCCGGACATCGCCATGATCGCGCTGAACACCAACCTGGCGGCGGCGGCCGGCGCCTTCACGGCGATGCTGTTCACGTGGATCCGATCCAAGAAGACCGACGTCGGAATGACGCTGAACGGCGCCCTTGCGGGACTTGTTGCCATCACAGCGGGGTGCGCGTCGGTCAGTCCCGTCGGAGCCGTCATCATCGGCCTTGGGGCAGGGCCGCTGGTGGTGCTCGCGGCCGAGTTCTTCGACCGGGTCCGTGTGGACGATCCCGTCGGTGCCATCGCCGTGCACGGCGTCTCCGGCGCTTACGGCACGCTGGCTGTCGGGCTCTTCGCCCTCGACGGCGGCCTCTTTTACGGTGGGGGGCTCGCACTCTTGGGGGTGCAGGCCCTCGGGGTGGTCTCGGTCTTTTTGTGGACCGTCGCCACGACCGGCATCCTCTTTGCCATTCTGAAGGCGACCGTCGGATTGCGGGTGACGCAGGAGGAGGAGATCGAGGGTCTTGACATCACTGAGCACGGTTATTCCGCCTATCCGGAGATGTTTCAGCCGGAGGTGACGAACGGCGGCGTGAAACGCCCCGCACCGGTAGCTTGACGCCGTTTCGTCTCAAAGCGATGGGGAAGGGCAATTCCGCCGCCCTCGTCCCGTTGGTCGAAGCCCCGCACGCCGTGCGGGGCTTTTCGCTGTTCGCCCATCGCCCGGGGGAGGTCACCTTGTCCCTTTCTGCCGCGAGAGGTTGGAGTATCTGTTGGCACAATAGACGGAAGGGAGCCACAAAAGGCGGAGCTCTACTAAGATCGTAGTTTCAATGACGAGCCATGAGCCTTCTCCCACAGTTTGCTTTTCCCTAAGGGCGGTGAAGTCAACGATAAGAATAAAAACCACATTGCAGTGAATGGATTAATATTATTCCGTGGGACAGAGGGGTATTTCGCGTTTTTGGAGGAACCGAGATGGCCGGTTTGCCAGACCCTGTAGGATCAATGATTGAGGCACTGGACCTAGAGATAGCACATATCCGTCGTCGAGGCCACTCATCGCGTCTAGAGCTTAGGGGCGGCGTGCTCCACAGCCGTGTCGAACGGCTAACGATCTACCGCTTTCCACTCGCTGAAGATCTCGGTCTACGAGATGATACGCCGGTCAAGGTGATCTGCGGGGAACAAGAGCTTGAGGGAAGCGTCGTCGCGGTGAAGGAAGACTCTATACTAGTAGCACTAGAGGCGGACCTTGGAGAGAAGATTGCGTACGCACTCCTTATAGCGGATAATGCCTTTCCCCTGGAACGATTGCGGGCCCGCCTCGATGAGGTTCGGGACGGCGCAGTCCGATTTAACCGGACGTTAGCTGATCAAGTGATAGGGGAGCAGACGATCACGCCAAATCGGGTGACCGTTCATCCTTCCGTGCTCAAGAAAGCGAATGAGGAATTGAATGACGAACAGCAGCAGGCGATCAAGCGGGCTTGTCAACAGAGCGTGACGTTTGTCTGGGGTCCGCCTGGAACCGGCAAAACAACCGTAGTGGCCCGCATCGTCGAGGTTCTCTATCACGCAGGGTACTCCGTGTTGCTCGTTTCCAATACTAACATGGCGGTCGATACGGCCTTAGAGAAGATCGCCGAGCGTCTACAGACAGATAAGGGATTTAAGGATGGCCGGATCCTCCGCTACGGACCCATTACGAAGGAATCGTTGGATAGAAAATTTGGCGAGAACATCGGGCTGGACCGGATTGTCGAACGTGAAACGCAGGCGTTGAGGATCCGTAAAGGCAAGCTCGAAGCCGAACTGTCGATGCGAGAGCGGCGCGCAGAGGTCCTTCAGCAACAACTACTGCAGTGGGAGACCCTGGAGCAGCTGCAACGCCGACTTGCCCAGGCGCACGAATTACTGCGCGAACAAAGTCAACAATATGAATTGTCGGTGTCTCGCCTTGCGGAGCTGGAGCAACAAATTGAGCACCTCGAGAAGGACATCAAACGTGCCAAGGGCATGGGATTCGTACTCCGGTTACTGCACGGGCTGGATCCCCATAAGTTGATGCGGGAGCGAGCCCGGGCAATTGCTGCCCGCAGTGATGCCGAGCTCGCTCTCAACGAGGCCAAGTCCTTGATGAACGAACGCATGACCGCCGTTGAGCGGTTGCGGCAGCAAGTCGCCGAGCAAAGGACCGCGGTAGCCTCATTGCCTCCTTACCACCGTTGTCGTCAGGCCCTAATGGAACTTGAAGCAGAGATCCAAAGCCTTAAGTCTAAGCTCAAAACGATTGACGACGAGATCGCCGGTGTCCGGCAGCGACTCCTTAATGAAAGTCGCGTTGTGGCTACGACAGCGTACCGCACCTATCTGCAAAACGAGTTGTCGCGACCCTTCGATGCGGTTGTGATCGATGAGGCCTCCATGGTGATGCTGCCCATGAGCTTTTACGTTGCCGGGCTGGCGAGCCGCACCGTAACGGTGTCTGGTGACTTTCGCCAGCTTCCAGCCATCGTCAGTTCTCAGGAGCAGCTCGTCCGAGAGTGGCTGCAAAAGGACGTTTTCGAGAAGGCAGGCATTGTCCGGCAGGTGGAGGTAGGTAAACTCCCTTCGCATGTTGTGGGTCTTCGGAAGCAGTATCGGATGCACGAAGAGATCTGTCGAGTTGTGAATGAGCTCTTCTACGTGGGGAGATTGGAGACGGCCGAAGGGACTCCCGAGAGTGAACCTCCTCGGATCCCGTGGTCCAACAAACCGCTCGCGTACGTGGACACGAGCAACTTGGGCGGTTGGACGGCTAGGCCTCTTCAATCCCTCTCCTGCTACAACCTCGCCCATGCGCTGTTAGTGCGCAACCTCGCCAGGCAATTGGGTCTTGGGCCAGATGAGCTGGGGGTGGTTTCGCCCTACTCCGCGCAGGCGAGGCTCCTGAATGTGCTCTTAACGGAGGATTATGGTGTCCAAGGTCTATGTTCCACGGTGCATCGCTATCAAGGGAACGAGCGTTCCGTCATGATCGTAGAGATTAGCGACTCGATTGGGGCGCCCTTGAGCAACTTTATGAAGGCGACGGCGGCGCAAGATGTGGGAGCGCGCCTGTTCAATGTGGCGATTTCTCGCGCCAAACACCACGTGTTGCTCGTTGCAAACTTCGGATTCCTGCGCAGTGCGGCGCCTCCCTCGGCTACGGTACTCAGTATTCTCGATGCCTTCGAGCAGCAGGGTGAGAGAATCGAAGCGCCCGAGATCCTTGAACTCGCTTCTGCCTACTGGAGGCAAGGATGGGAACAACTCATGGGCGGCTTCCCTTCCGAGAGTGCAGAGGCTGGTAGCATTTACACCGAGGGGACCTTTTACCCAAGCTTTCGACATGACCTGCGACGCGCACGGCAGTCGGTCGTTGTCGTCTCACCGTATCTGACGTCCGCCGGGGTGGGGCGATGGGTCGAGTACTTCCGAGCTTGCCTGATGTCGGGGGTGAGCGTCCGGATCGTGACGCGGCCACCCGGTAGGCAAGGTGGAGTTCTGGAGCACGGCCTCGCAGACACGCTGGAGCAATTACGCCAGCTGGGCATCGTCGTAGACTTGCGCGCTGATATGCATGAGAAGATGGCAATTATCGATGGGGAAATTTTGTGGCACGGCTCCCTCAATATCCTGTCCCACCGTGACACCAGCGAGAGCATGTTACGGGTTCACAGTCGTGCCTTGTGTGAACAGATGGCCCGGTTCTTCTCATTCAAGAAACATGGCGATACGGATGTAACGGACTGGGCGGCGCCAGAGAACCCTCTCTGTCCTGACTGCGGGCAGATTACGGTCCTGAAGTCGGGCCGGCGTGGACCCTATTTCGAATGTGCGAAGTCTTGTGGGGGTAAAGTGTCATCAACGACCTCGAGCCAACGCCGAAAGTCGCCGAGAAAATCTCGTTCCTCCGGAGCCTCAAAACCTTGTCCTCGTCAAGACTGCGATGGGCGTCTGGTTCGCAGAATGGGTCGGTACGGACCGTTTCTGGGCTGTAGCAGGTTTCCCAAATGCGACTACACGGAGTCCATATAGAAGTTCACGGAGTCCGTATAAGAGTTGATGACGGTTGCTTTGAGAACGCCTAGCCGTCCGATTGAGCTACACGAGATCCAAGCCCGTACGCGTGCACGCCCTCGGTTTGCGGCCGGCGTTTCATCCCGGTGGACGCCGTGTGAAAGGAATCCGGCACCCGATGGGGAAACTCCGGACGGAATCCCGCGGATTGCGCCTGTTCACCGGAACGGATGGGAGGGAGCGGTCTTGGCCACCCAGTTGCCGGGGCGGCACGAAGTTCCCCTGGAGCACACCTGGGACGCTGCGAGCGTTTTTCCTTCGGATGAGGCATGGGAGGCGGAAGTTCAACGGCTGACCGAACGGCTGCCGGAACTGTCGGCCTTCCAGGGACGGCTGGGCGAGTCGCCCGGGACGCTCGCCGATTTTCTGGAAACCCTGGAACAGGTGCTTGCCACCGTCGGCAAGATCTATGTCTACGGGATGCTGCGGTTTGCCGTGGATACTGCGGACCAACAGGCGGCCGCTGTTCACGACCGGGCCCGGTCGGTCTTTTCCCGGGCGATGGCCGCCGTTTCCTTCAGCGAGCCCGAGATGTTGGCCGTCGGCGCTGAGAAGCTCGCCCGATGGGCCCAAGAGGAACCCCGCCTGGCCATCTATCGCCACTACTTCGACACCTTGGCCCGCCGCAAGGAGCACGTGCGCTCCGCGGAGGTGGAAGAGCTGCTGAGTCTTGTGCAGGACCCGTTCCGCACCGCGGCGTCGGTTCACGGGGTCATCTCGGACGCCGATCTCAAATTCCGGCCCGCCAAAGACAGCCGCGGTCAGGAACACGAGGTAGCCCAGGGCACCATCGACAAGCTCTTGCACGCTCGGGACCGGGAGCTTCGCCGGTCCGCGTGGGAAAGCTACGCCGATGGGTACCTCGCCCTCAAAAACGGCCTCGCGAATTGCCTGGCCGCCGGGGTAAAGCAAAACGTGTTCCTCAGCCGGGCCCGCCGGTTCCGGTCGGCCCTTGAAGCCGCGCTTTCGTCTAACCACATCCCGGTAGACGTGTTTTACAACCTGATCGAGACGTACAGGAAGCATTTGCCGATCTGGCACCGCTACTGGCGGGTGCGCAAGCGGGCGCTCGGGTACGACGCGCTGTACCCCTACGACACCCGGGCGTCGCTTGTGGACAAAGAGCCCGTTGTTTCCTATGAGCAGGCGGTGGAATGGATCGCCGCCGGCATGCGGCCGCTGGGCGAGGAGTACGTGTCCGTCTTGCGCCGGGGTTGTCTCAAAGAGCGGTGGGTCGATCGCTACCCCAACAAGGGCAAGCAGGCGGGCGCGTTTTCCATGGGTTGGAAAGGCACCCACCCGTTCATCCTGATGAACTACACCGACGATTTGAGCAGCCTGAGCACCCTCGCCCACGAGCTGGGCCATTCGATGCACAGCTACTTGACCCATAAGTCGCAGCCGATGATCTACGCGGATTACAGCATTTTCGTCGCCGAGGTGGCATCCAACTTTAACCAAGCCCTGGTGCGGCATTACTTGTTCGAAACCCAGACCGATCGGGACTTCCAGATCGCTCTGATCGAGGAAGCCATGGGCAACTTCCACCGGTACTTCTTCGTCATGCCGACCTTGGCCCGTTTCGAGCTGGCCATTCACGAGCAGGTGGAACGGGGGGAAGCCCTGACCGCCGAGCGAATGATCCGGCTCATGGCCGACTTGTTCCGGGAAGGATACGGGGACGAGGTCATCATGGACGAGGAGCGGGTGGGGATCACGTGGGCCCAGTTCCCAACCCACCTGTACGCCAACTTCTACGTATACCAGTACGCCACCGGCATATCGGGCGCGCACGCCCTGGCCCAGCGGGTGCTCTCGGGCGAGCCCGGCGCCGCCGAGGCGTACCTGGAGTTTCTGAAGGCGGGCAGCTCGATGTACCCGCTGGACGCGCTCAAGATGGCCGGGGTCGACTTGACCACCCCGAAGCCGGTGGAGGAGACGTTCCAGGTACTGGCCGGCCTGGTGGATCGCCTTGAGCGACTTACGAGCTGACGGGTGATGAATCAAGTGCCCGGTGAGCCCTACGATCAGCCCCGCGACCGCGGGACCCGCGTGCTGGTCGTCGACGACGAGCAAGGCATCCTGGAGCTGGTGGAGTACCACCTGCGGCGGGCGGGTTTCGACGTGCTGCTGGCCGACACGGGACTTGAGGGATTTCGCCTGGCCCGGGATGCGAGCCCAGACCTCGTCATCCTCGATCTGATGTTGCCGGATTTGGACGGCCTCACCGTCTGCCGGCGCATCCGGTGCCATAGCCGCGTGCCGGTCCTGCTTCTCACGGCCCGGGCCGACGAGGCGGACCGCCAGGCGGGCCTTGAGGCCGGTGCTGACGGGTTCATCACAAAGCCCTTCCACCCCCGAGAATTGGTGGCCGCGGTGCGGGAACTCCTGGATCGGACGGGTGGTCCCGGAGAGATGCCCGAACGGCTCGCCTTCGGCGGGCTGGAGGTCGACCTGATCCGCCGGGCAGCGAGGCTTAGCGGGCAAGACTTGCATCTATCGCCCACCGAATTCGCCCTGTTGCGGGCCCTCGTCGAGAAGCCGGGACGCTGGCAGACCCGGAGCGACTTATTGGACCGGGTGTGGGGCCGGGATTTCGTGGGGGATCCGCGGGTGGTGGATATGTACGTCGGCTTTTTGCGGGAAAAGCTGAACGACGACCTCGCGTTCCCCCGGTGGGTCGAAGGCGGGCCCGACCGGGGATACCGGTGGCGGGGCGGGGGCTATGAATGACTGGCCGATCGCGCTCGTTTTTGTCGTCTTGGCTTTGGCGGCGCTGCTCGCATACTTGGCGTGGGACCGGGGCCGGCTCGCCCGGGGGCTGCAGCGGGAGCGGGACGCGAGAGTTCGGGCAGAACGGGACCGGGTGGCCGGGGCGAGCCTTCAGGCCGTGGCCTCAGCCGGCGACTTTGCGGTGGCTGTCCTTTTGCCGGACAAGCGACCTCTCTGGATAAGCCCGGGCGCATCCCGTTTCTTGGACTGTGACGGCGACCTGCGCGGCGCCGTAGAGCGCAGCCTGGCCACCGGCCAGCCCCAGCAGGCCCGGGTGCGCCTGCCCGGCCAGGGGCTCGACCTGGAGGCGCGGGTGTTCCCTATCGTGGACGAACCCCCATTGGAACGGCCGGACATCAGGCCGGAAAGCTCCGCCAGCGCGGTCGAGGGACCCAGCACCGAGGGCCGGTCCGCTTTCGAGCAGTCCCGCGCCCTGGCGGTGGTCGTCACCTTTTCTGAGGGCGAGATGGAGAAGCGGCTGCAGCAAATGCGCCGGGAGTTCGTCGCGAACGTCTCCCACGAACTCCGCAGCCCCTTGACGTCCATCCTCGGATATTCCCAGACGTTGCTGGAGGACCCGCCCGACGATCCGGAGCAAGCGCGGCGGTTTCTCATGCTCATCGCCCGCGAGGCCGAGCGGATGCAGCGGCTGGTGGCGGATTTGCTGAATCTCTCCCGCATCGAGTCGGGCCGGACGGCGCCCCGCCTTGAAGGCGTGAACTTGCACAACTTGGTGGGGCGGGTGCTGACGCAGCTCAAAGACAAGGCCGCCCAGGCCCAGGTGGAGCTGGGCAACCGGGTTCCTCTGGATCTTCGGGCCGAGTGCGACCCGGGCCAGATGGAGCAAGTCGTCTACAACCTGGTGACCAACGGCATCCAGTACACGCCCGCCGGCGGTCGGGTGGTCGTCTCGGGCCGGTGGGGGCAGGACACGGTGACGCTGGAAGTGCAGGACACCGGCATCGGAATTCCCGCGGCCGACCTACCCCGGGTGTTTGAGCGGTTTTACCGGGTGGACAAAGCGCGTTCCCGGGCTACCGGCGGCACGGGACTTGGGCTTTCCATCGTCAAGCACATCGTCGACGCCCACAACGGCCGCGTATCGGTGGAAAGCCAGGTGGGGCAGGGAACGACGTTTCGAGTGGAACTGCCCCTGCGCCGGAAGCCCTCGCCGGCCGGGTGAAAACGTGTCGGCCGCCGACCCCGGCCCGGTACCGCCCCCGCACAGGAGCGCGCGGCAGCGGCCTGCGCGCCGAGGCGGGTTTTGAAGGAGCCGGCCGGAGCGCTATCCGTCGTCCCGAAACCGGTAGCCGATCCCGTGAACGGTTTCGATGTAGCGGGGCTTGGCGGCCTGATCTCCTAGTTTGTACCGGAGCCGCTGGATGTGCACGTCCACGGTGCGGGTCGTGCCGATGAAATCGTATCCCCAAAGTTCCCGCAATAGCTCCTCGCGGGAAAACACCCGCCCCGGATGGCGGGCGAGCGTATGGAGCAGGTCGAACTCCTTGGCGGTTAACTCCAGCGGCCGGCCGTCCAACAACGCCCGGCGGCGCTCCAGGTCGATGGTGAGCGTCCCCCGGTGGAGCGCCCCGTCCCGCCGGCCGTACCCGTGCGTCCGCCGCAGGACGGCCCGGACTCGGGCCAACAGCTCCCGGATGCCGAAAGGTTTTGTGATGTAGTCGTCCGCCCCCACATCCAGGCCGAACACCCGGTCTTCCTCGGCCGTCTTGGCGGTCAGCAGGATGATGGGCACCGAGTGCTCCCGGCGGATTCGCTGGCAGACGGAAAACCCGTCCAGCCCGGGCAGCATGACGTCCAAAATGACCAAGTCAGGACGCTCCGCGGCCACCTTCTCGAGCGCTTCGGTCCCATCCGCGGCGGTCACGGCTTCCAAACCTTCCCGCTTCAGGTGATACGCGATGAGCTCGCTGATCTGGGGCTCATCGTCGACGACCAGAACTTTCATGGCGTTCCTCCCGCCGGTCCCTCCCAAGGCGCCTGCCGGAGACGGCCCGGGCATCCCTCGCGGCTGATTGTATCGCTACCCGCAGCCGTTGGCAACGCGGGCCCGTGGGGAGCCGCATGCGATGCGGCCCGCCGCCACGGAATTGTCACGGGCTTGTGACCAACCCGTTACACTCCATTTACATTCTCGCAATGCCCGGTTGACACGCGAGCGCGAGCATGAAAACAGGGCAAGGACTCCGGGACCTTGGCGGGCCCGCCCCGGAGGGACGCCCCACGCCGCGGGCCGGGCACGGGACGTTCGGCCCGGCGTAAGCGGGACGATCGCGCCGGGCTGTGGAGGCTCGCGCCAAGTTGCTGATAAGGGGAGTTGTTTACGGATGAAGATTCGGGCGCTGGCCGTTGCGGCGGCGCTGCTCATCGCCGTCGTGCCCCACTGGGCCCAAGCCCAGGAACAGCTCACCGTCGACCCGGCCCTGCCGGCCTACGAGCCGGCTCCAGGGCTTTCGGGCAAGCTCATCAGCGTCGGCTCAGGGCGCGAGCGACGACTTCGAGCCCAAGCTCAGCCTCGTGCCCCTCGTGTACGGGACTGTAAAGGGGACGGTGTACGCCTTGCTTTTGGCCGTGCCCTTGGCCATCCTCGGGGCGGTGTACACCGCCCAGATCATGGACCCGCGCCTTCGGGCGCTCATCAAGCCCCTTATCGAGATCATGGCGGGGCTGCCCAGCGTCGTGCTGGGGCTTCTTGCCGGGCTTTGGCTCGCGCCGTGGCTTGAGCGGAATCTGCCGGGGGTCGTGACCATGGTCGCGGTCGTGCCGGCGGCGTTGTTGTTGGCGGCGGCGGCGTGGGGACGACTCCCGGCCGGCACCCGAACCCGCCTGCCCGCGGGCCGGCTCGTGCTCGCCTCGTTGCCGGTGCTCGCACTCACGGCATGGGGGGCCATCGAGCTGGGGCCTTGGATGGAGCGGTGGCTTATGGGCGGCGACTACCGCCGCTGGCTGTTCGATGCCCTGGGCTTGCGCTTTGACCAGCGCAACTCGCTGGTGGTGGGCGTGGCCATGGGGTTTGCCGTCATTCCTATGATCTTCAGCATTTCCGAAGACGCGCTCGCCCGAGTGCCCCGGCATCTGGTGTCGGGCTCGCTCGCCCTGGGGGCTACCCAGTGGGAGACGATCCGGCGGGTTGTCGTGCCCGCGGCAGCTCCGGCCATCTTCTCCGCCATCATGATCGGCTTTGGCCGCGCGGTGGGTGAGACGATGATCGTCCTCATGGCGACGGGCAATACGCCGGTGATGGACTTCAGCATCTTCACCGGCTTCCGGACCCTCGCGGCCAACGTGGCCGTGGAGATGCCGGAGGCGCCCGCAGGCGGCACGCTGTACCGGGTGCTGTTCGTCTCGGCGCTTTTGTTGTTTGCCGTTACGTTTGCCGTCAACACCGCGGCGGAGCTTGCCCGGCTGCGCCTGCGGAGGAGGTATGCGCAGCTATGAACGCGCGCAGGGAAGGTGCGCCAGAGCTTTGGTTCACTGCCGCCGCGCTGGGGATTTGCCTTCTGCTGGTCGCAGGACTGTTGACCCTCGTCCTTGTCCACGGCCTCGGATATTTCTGGCCTCGCGATGTGGCCCGGGTTCAGCTCGCACGCCTTGGGCCTTTCGGGGGGCCAGCAGCAGCGGCTGTGCATCGCCCGGGCGCTGGCGGTCGAGCCGGCGGTGCTTCTCATGGATGAACCGTGCTCGGCGCTGGACCCGGTTTCTACCGACCGCATCGAGGAGCTCATCCTTGAGCTGAAAGAGCGCTACACCGTCGTCATCGTCACCCACAACATGCAGCAGGCGGCGCGAATTTCGGATTACACCGCGTTCTTGCTGTCCGGGCAACTTGTTGAGTTCGACCGGACGGAGAACATCTTTCAACGGCCCGGGCGGAAGGAGACAAAAGACTATGTGACCGGCCGTTTCGGATGAAGCCGGTTTCCGGAACGCGGCTTGGGCCAAGGTGGATTCTTGAGCGAATCGGTCGGTTGGAAAGAGGGGCCGGCGGATCCGCGCTGCACTTGAGGCGCGCCAAAAGGTAGGATTCCGCCGCCGGTAGGTAGAACCGGAAACAAATACAGAACTTTAGTGTCTTGGGAAACCAAACGGAAGATGACGGTCTCGGAACAACTGTACCGAAAGGCCGGAAGGAGGGGCTGTCGGGGTGGCAGAGGCGTGTATGGCGCAATGGAAAGCAACGGCGGCGACCGGGGGCGACCGGCGTGTGGGAGCTAGACGGCGCCGGCTGGTGACGGTGAAAAGCGTTTTGGCGGCACTGCTTGCGGTCTGCCTTTCGCTCATCGCATGGCCGGGAGTCCCGGCAGGAGCGGCAACTCCCCGGGATGTGCTCGTCATCGGCATTTCGGGTGATGTGGACAATCTCGACCTGCACGTCACGATGACCAACCGTTCGTGGGCGGTCACATACCCCGCCTATCAGCGGCTGGTGCGGTACGCGGTGCGGGACGGGGTGGGCACCACCGAGGTGGAGCCGGAACTGGCGACCGGCTGGACCGTTTCGGATGACGGCCGGGTGTGGACGTTTACCTTGCGGGAAACGGCCCGGTTCGCCGACGGCACACCGGTGGACGCGGAAGCGGTGGCGTACAGCTTCAACCGCCTGATGGCTATCGGCGAAGGCCCGGCCGACGCGTTCCCGACCCTTGAAAAGGTGGAAGCCGTCGGACCGTACACCGTCCGGTTCACCTTGAGCGAGCCGTTCGCGCCGTTCCTGCTCACCCTGGCCAACAACGGGGCCGGGATCGTCAACCCGCGCCTGGCCGAGCACGAGGTCGCGGGCGATTTGGGGCGCGGTTATTTAGCGGAGCACACCATGGGCAGCGGCCCCTACCAGGTGGAGCGCTGGGAAAAGGACCAGCAAATTCGGCTGGTGCCCAATCCGCACTACGACGGGCCGCAGCCCGCCTTTCGGATGGTCGTGTTTCAGGTCATCAAAGACCCGTCGGCCCGCCGCCTGCAGCTTGAGCGGGGCGACATCGACATCGCCGAAGCCTTGCCGCTGGATCAGCTGGAGCGGCTGCGGGGTGCCGCGGGGATTCGGGTGGAAGACCACGCGAGCCTCCGGGTGACGTACCTCTATTTGAACAACCGGCGGCCTCCCTTGAACGACCCGCGGGTGCGCCGGGCCATCTCGTATGCGGTCGACTATCAAGCCATCATCGACGGCGTGATGCTCGGCAATGCGGTCCAAATGCGGGGACCGGTGCCGGCGGGAATGTGGTCTCATGATCCCGAGCTGTTCCAGTACCGGCGAGACCTCGAGAAAGCCAGGGCCTTGCTGGCGGAGGCGGGTCTTTCGGACGGCGTTACCCTCGGCTACCTGTACTCGCCAGTGTATCCAGAGTGGGAGCAGATCGGGCTTGCGCTCCAGGCCCAACTGGCGGAGGCGGGCATCCGGCTTGAGCTGGAGCCGTTCGCATACGCCACGATGCGGGAGCGGCTCGGCGCCGGCGAGTTTGATATTGCCGTCGGCAACTGGACGCCCGACTTCGCCGACCCGTACATGTTTATGAACTACTGGTTTGACTCCGACTTCGGGGGCTTGCCCGGAAACCGGTCGTTTTACTCGAACCCCGAGGTGGACCGGCTCATCCGGCAGGCGGCGGTCATGACCGACATTCGCGAGCGCACCCGCCTCTACCAGGAAGCCCAGCGGATCGTGGTGGACGAAGCGGCGTACGTGTACTTGTACCAGCAGGGCTACCAGGTGGCCATGCGGGACAACGTGGAGGGCTACGTGTTCAATCCGATGCTGCTCGACATTTACAACCTGGAAACGATGTCCAAGCGGTGACCGGCGGGCCGGCGGCGGGCCTGGGTGCGGCGCTCCGAGATCGTACGCCGGCCAGAGCCGTCCGCCGGTCTTTCCGGCCCGCAGGGCTTGCCTCGGCCTTGCGCCAGGCAGGACTGACTAGGCAGGATCGGGGCGTTGGAGCGGTGCGTGCATGTCGATGGGGATGATCATCGCCCGGCGGCTGGCGCTGATGGTGTTTGTGCTTTTCGGTGTTACTGCCTTGACGTTTCTCATCGCTCACGCCATCCCCGGCGACCCGGCACGCTTAATGGCCGGGCAGCGGGCGTCAGAAGAAGTGGTGGAGCAAATCCGGCGGGCCCACGGGCTGGACCAGCCGCTGCCCGTCCAGTACGCCCGGTACATGGCCAACCTGTTGAAGGGGGATCTGGGCCGCTCCATACGCACCGGGCGGCCGGTGGCTGAAGATCTGGCCCGCTTCTTTCCGGCCACCCTGGAGCTGGTCGTCGCGGCCCTCCTCCTGGCGGTGGCCGCCGGCGTCCCCCTGGGGGTGCTGTCCGCAGCCCGGCCCAACTCGCGCATCGATGCGCTGAGCCGGAGCGTCTCGGTGGCCGGCGTGTCGATGCCGCTGTTTTGGCTGGCCATCGTGTCGCTAGTGGTGTTTTACGGCCAGTGGGGCGTCTTGCCCGGCTCGGGGCGCGTTTCGCCGTTCGCCCTGCCCCCGCGGGCGGTCACGGGGTTGTACCTGATCGACACGTTGCTGGCCGGCGACTGGCGCGGGTGGCTGGACGCGGCTCGTCATCTGCTGTTGCCCGCGGGATGCCTGGCGTTCGTCCACGTCGGGCTCGTCGCCCGCCAGGTGCGGGCGAGCTTGCTCGAAGTCCTCAGCCAGGACTACATCCGCACGGCCCAAGCGTACGGGGTGCCACCCCGGCGCATCTTGTACCGCCACGCGCTGCGCAACGCCCTGGTTCCGGCCTTGACCGTGGTCGGGTTGGCGATGGGGGATCTGTTGGCCGGCGCGGTCGTCACCGAGACGGTGTTCGCCTGGCCCGGCATGGGCAGCTACGTGGTGGATTCCGTCGCCTCGCTGGACTTCCCGGCCATCATGGGGTTTACTGTGGTGGTGGCCGCCGGCTACACCGTCATCAACTTGGCGGTGGACCTGGTCACGCTGCGGCTTGATCCCCGCATCCGGGCGATGGGTTAGGAGGAGGCAAGGTGGCGGGTTCGGCGAGCCGGAATCCGTGGCTCATGTGGGTGGGCGCCATCATGGTTCTTGTTCCCGCGGCGTTGTCGCTGCTCGCGCCGTGGCTCGCGCCGTACGATCCGAACCAGGTCGATTTGACCCGGAGGCTCCTGCCGCCGTCCGGGGAGCACTGGTTTGGCACCGACGAGGTGGGACGGGACTTGTTTTCCCGGGTGCTGGACGGTGGCCGCCGGTCCATCGGCGCGGGCTTGGGCGTCGTGCTGCTTTCCGGGTTCACCGGCGTCGTCCTCGGCGGCTTGAGCGGGTGGCGAGGCGGGAAATTCGACTTGGTTCTGATGCGCCTGATGGACGTCGTCCTGGCGTTTCCCGCCCTTGTGCTGGCCATGGCGCTGGCCGCGGCTTTGGGGCCGGGCTTGTTGAGCTCGGTGCTGGCGGTGGCCTTCGTGCGGGTTCCGGTGTACGTGCGGCTGGTGCGGGCTCAAGTACTCTCGTTGCGGGAGCGGGAGTTCGTCGCGGCGGCGCTGACCGCGGGCGCATCGACCGGCCACGTCTTGAGGCGCCATCTCATCCCCAACAGCTTGCCGGCGGTGCTCGTCCAGGCGACACTGGACGCGGGAAGCGCGATGCTCTTGACCGCGACGTTGAGCTTCCTCGGGCTTGGCGTCCGGGCGCCGGCCGCGGAGTGGGGCGCGATGGTCAACAGCGGCCGGGTGTATTTGCTCGACCAGTGGTGGTACTCGACGTTGCCCGGCGCGGCCATCCTGCTTACGGCAGCGGGGTTCAACTTGCTGGGCGACGGGTTGCGGGACCGCCTCGACCCCCGGCAGGCCCTGGGGCTATTTGAGGCGGGCCGGAGCCGGCGGGCAGTTACCCTTCCGGCCCGTAAAGGGCCGTCAAGCCATCAAGATAGATGACGCCCGGGCCTTGCCGCTCCCGGTCGATCTCCACCACATACACCCGCTCGAAGCGCAAGGGCAGCGGGGCGCCGGGATCGATGGGCGCTTCGACGAACCGCCACCCCGTCCAATCCAGTCCCCCGACCGCGGTGAAGTTGAGCACCCGGCGGCGGCCCTCGCCGTCCAAGTAATGGCCCCTCAGCCAATGGCCGCCGCCGTCGCCGTACACCCACACGCCGATCGCCCGGGGCCGGCCGGGAATGGGGATCGGCGTCGCCGCTTGCGCGTACGCGGCGGCCGTGCCGCCGCCCTGTCGCAAGTCGTAGGCGAGGCGGGCCGCGCGGCGGCCGGTGCGGACCGGCTCCCCGGGCTCCGTCAGGGTGAGCTCCGCATAGGCCCGGACTGTGCTGGCGATCCATTGGCCCGGGGTTTCGAAGTCCGACAACAGTTCCGGCGCCCGATCGACGCTGATGCGGACCGTTGCGGCTGCACGGCCCAGCCGGGCTTCCACGGCCGCTTCGCCCGGTCCGACGGCTCTCACCCGGCCCCCGGCATCGACCTGTACCGCTGAGCCCGACGCCGACCAGCTCAGCTGGCCGGGATCGACCCACACCGCTTGGCCCGACGGGGTGTACGCGCGGGCTTGCAGCTCCAGCACTTCTCCGGTGGTCAAGTAGGCGACGTCGGGAACGACGACAATGTTCCCCACGCGGTCGATGTCTACCACTTCGATGTGCCCGTAGCCCCGCACTTCTCCAACAGCGGCTTCGATGCGAACAGGCCCCAGCCTTTGGGCCAACAGCCAGCCGCCCGGTTCCATCGACGCGGCGTCGCTGTCCGCCGACCACGCGACGGCATCCGGAGGCACCGGCGCGGGACCGTAGTGGGCGTCCTGGCCCAGGGCGCGGACGGGCATGCGGCTGCCGGCCAGGGCCAGGGCCGTCGCCGGGGCGACGTGAAGCCGGGCGAGCTCCCCGGCCGGAGCGGTGCTCAGGACGACAAGGGCGCTAGCGACCGCCCGGGGCGGGCCGTCGGAGGGCCGGTTGACCACTTGTGGGTCGGTTTCTCCTACCGGCCGGACGACCATCGTCGTCGATCCGCCTCCGTCCAGGTTCAGCGCGTCTTCGGCGCCAAGCTCCAAAAGGAGCGCCTGCAGCTCCCAAAGGGTCATCCCGTCCGCACCCCCTTCGGGAGGGCCGTCGACGGCCACAAGCAGCACTTCCCGGCCGCGGACGGCCACCGCGGTGCGGGCGTGCCGCTCGCGGACGAGCGGATCGTCCGGATCCAACGGCACCGGCCGGCCGCCGGCCACAAGCACCGGTCGCCCGCCTACGGCGTCGGTCACCTCATCAAAGGGGGGAGCCAGGCCGACTTCGAGAAATACCGCACCGCCGGTCGGAAGCTGTTCGAGAAACTCTTCCGCGAATCCCCGGGCGGCCAGCACCGCGCCATCCCCGGGTACCGGCACCGACACCGGGGATGTTGGGCTGCCCTGGTACAGCGCGAATACCCGGGCCGAGTGGACAACCCCGGTCTGCAGCGGCCCGGTCATGCCCCGCACGACGACGGCCGTTCCTTCGAGGGGCGGTGTGACGGGTCCGAACCGGGGGGTGTAGACGACGAGGCCAAGACCGCTGATCGGGCGGTTGACTGAGACAATGGGCCAGGACGAGGTCTCGCTCCCTTCCGGACGGGATGTTTCCGCCCAGACCCGTCCTTCCAGGGCAGGCACCCCGATGATGGGCTGGCTGCCCGGGCCGATGCCCAACGCGGGATAACCGGCGGGACCCGTTATCATCTCACCGTTTTGGAGGTGCAGTCCCAAGGGAAGCCCCCTGGGGGAGGGGAGGAAGAAATCGCCGTTGACGGCAGCCACCACCGCCCGGCCGGGACCGTGAACCGCCAGCGCCTGAGCAAGCACGGGTTCAAGTCCCAGCGCGAGCCCGCGGCCTTTAAAGACCGCGAGGCGGGCGTAGGGATCGGCCGTATTCACCCGAACGATGTGTACCGGCTGGGACGAGCGCCCCGCTGTACCGCTGCCATCGAGCTGCAATAGCTGGTAGGACGTGCCGGGCCCGATGGGATCGCCTGCGGCAGGGGGCCGCCCGGGGACGGATCCCGCACCGGCGGGCCCGGACGCAAGCAGCCACAGGAGCAGGCCAGCCAACGGCAGGCGCGTCAAAAGGCCGAGAGACGGTCTGGTCCGGCCATCCACGGCACACCGCTCCTTCCTTTGGGAGCCTTTTGGGAGATTCTTCGATTCGTCTTGAATGGTGATTCGGCCGTTTCCGGACGAAATCCTAGGTGGCCCGCAGGCCGGCCCGCCAGACAAGTCATGCAGAAAGTTTAGCCCTAGCGAACCATAGGTTTATTTGCTAATTTTCAACCCAAAGTGTTATAATTGGTGATGACCACGGCGGGAGGGGGCGCCATGGGCGGGAAACTGAGCAGTCCAGTATCGGTTGCGGCGATGGATCGGGCTCTTGCCCAGTTTCTGCTGCAATCCCGCGGGCGGACCCGTGCCGGAACGCGCCCGATGGATGTTCTCCGGCAAATTTGCCAGTGGGCCGTGCCGGCCGCGGCCGACCGGTGCGCGGTGATGGCCGGGGCAGGAGGGCAGCCCCGGGCCAAAGTTGTCCTAGCCCGTGCGCACCCGGCCGGATTGCGCATCGCCGTCGGCTCTGCCCAAGCCGCGGCGATGGACCGCTGGCTTTTGCGGGCCGCGGAGGCGGTCATCGTCATCGGGCGGCCGGTCCTCTGGCCCGAAGAAAGGCCGGTGGCAAGGAAGATCTATGGGTGCCCGGCGCGGGGCGACGGCGCACAGGCCCCGCCTGAGGACGGTTTGTGGCCCGCGCCGGGAGACGGGGACCCGCCCGTCTCCTGCATAGCCGTACCGCTGCTTTGGTCCCGGCGGCCCCAAGGCGCCATTGTCCTCGCGTCCGACCGTCACCGCTACGGGCCCGACGATGTGGCGTTCCTCGAGGTTGTCGCCGCGCATGCGGCGTTGCTCCTCGGAAATGTTCGGCTGGCCGCCGCCCGGGCCGGCCGCCGGTCCCATGTGGAGGTCGCCAAGATCAAAGCGATGGCCGCCGCGGCCGCGTCCATCAACCGCCAACTGTCCGTCGAAGGCACGGTCCGCAAGTTGACCGAACATGCCCGGGCCGTCATCGGGGCCAGCCGGGCCGCCGCGGTCTTGTTTGACGCGGGCGATTCGCCCGTCCAGGCCGTGAGCGTTTCCAGCGTTCCGGAAAAGGAAGAGGGCCGCGGGTCTTGCGACATGGATGGGCTCGAACACCTGATTCAGGCCGGGGTGAGGATCGCGGGATCCTTGTCCCGCCCTTGCGCCCTCACCCGGCGTGAGATGCGTCGCCACCGGGCATGGAGCGCGGAGGCCGCGCGGCAGCCCGGCCGCGTGCCGCTGGATGGCTGGCTGGCCGTGCCCATGATGGGGCGAAACGGCCGCCGTCTCGGCTTGCTCCAGCTTTGGGGCAAAGAGAGGGGCGAGTTTGACGGCGCGGACGAGGCTATCGCCCTCGATTTGGCCCAGCTGGGCGCGGTCGCGGTGGAAAACGCGCTCTTGTACCAGCAAGTGCGCGTTGCCAAGCAGCGGCTCAAGGAGCAATTGGAGTTCACTACCGCCATCACCCGCACCATCGGCGAGGGGCTGTACGCGGTGGACTGCGAGGGACGGCTCACGTTCATGAATCCGGCGGCCGAGCGCAAGCTCGGTTGGACCGCAGCCGACGTGCTGGGGCAGTCGCCCCACCAGGTGTTTCATTACCGGCGTGCCGACGGTACGTCCCATCCCGTCGACGAATGTCGGCTGCTCGGGGTGCTCCGCACAGGAGAACCGTACCGCACCGACGAGGACGTCTACATCCGCAAGGACGGCACCGTGTTTCCCATCAGCGCCACGGCGACCCCCATCATCCAGCACGGCCGGGTGACCGGTGCGGTCGTTGCCTTCCGGGACATCAGCCGCCTCAAGGAGACCCAACGGCAACTCGAGGAATTGACCGCGTCGCTGGAGCGACGGGTCCAGGACCGAACCGCCGCGCTCGTGGAAGCCAACCAGGAGCTGGAGGCGTTTGCCTATTCGGTTTCCCACGATTTGCGGGCGCCCTTGCGGACCATCAACGGGTTCAGCCAGGCGTTGCTGGAAGATTACGGAAGCCGGCTCGATGATACCGGGCGCGATTACCTGGCCCGGGTACAGGCGGCGACCAAGCGGATGTCGGAACTCATCGACTCCATGCTCTATTTGTCACGGGTCACCCGGGTCGAACTCGTGCGCCAGGATGTGAACTTGAGCCAGCTGGCCCGGGAAATCGCCCGGGAACTGCAAGAGCGGGATCCCCGACGGCGGATAGAGTTCTGCATTGAGGACGGCTTAACGGTCCGGGGCGACCGGCGCCTCTTGCGGGTTGTGCTGGAGAATCTCTTGGAAAACGCCTGGAAGTTCAGCGGCACTCGCGCCGAGACCGTCATCGAATTCGGTCGAACTTGGCAGGACGAGCGGCCGGTGTATTTCGTCCGGGACAACGGCGTCGGGTTCGACATGCGTTACGCCGATAAGTTGTTCGGCGTGTTCCAGCGGCTGCACGGGGCCGGAGAGTTCGAAGGCAACGGCATTGGGCTGGCGACGGTGCAGCGGATCATCCGCCGCCACGGAGGGGAGGTGTGGGGAGTAGGGGAGGAAGGGCGCGGGGCGACGTTCTTTTTCACCGTCTGATTTCCGGCTCAAGGGGTACGACTCCAAGAAGGCCTTGAACCGTCAGGGGATTGCCTCAAGAACGTATCGCCGCAACAACGTATCGCCGCAAGAAGGGGAGAGCGCATGAACAAAAAGGTCATTCTCCTAGTCGAGGACAACCCCGATCACGAGTTGCTCACCATCCGCGCTTTGCGCCAGCACGGCCTCGCGGGCGACATCGTCGTCGCCCGGGACGGGGTGGAGGCTTTGGAATATTTGTTCGGCGACGGCGCGCGGAACGGGGAAGCGGGCCACGGGCTGCCCCACGTGATTTTGCTGGATTTGAAATTGCCGCGGATCGACGGGCTTGAAGTTCTGCACCAGGTGCGCTCCCATCGGAGGACCCGGCGGTTGCCGGTCGTTGTGCTGACCTCGTCCGACGATGAGAAGGACATGGCGGATTCGTACGACCGGGGAGCCAACAGCTACATCCGCAAGCCGGTGGATTTTCGCGAGTTCAGCCGGATCACGCGCCAGCTCGGCGAGTATTGGCTGAACTTGAATCAAGCGCCGCCGATGGTGGGAGGGATGTAGGTGATGAAGAGCCTGCGGGTGCTGGTCGTCGAGGACAGCGAGGACGATCTTCATCTCATCCGGCGCGAGCTGGTGAAGGGGGGCTACGATCCCGTTGTCCGGCGCGTCGACTCGGCTTCGGCGCTGCGCAAGGCGCTAGAGGACGACGCGTGGGACGTCATCGTCTGCGACTACGCCATGCCGCGGTTCAGCGCCCGGGGCGCACTCCAAATTTTGAAGGAAGTCGGCTTGGACATCCCCTTCATCGTCGTGTCCGGGCAGATCGGAGAGGACACGGCCGTGGCCATGATGCGGGCCGGCGCCCACGATTATCTGATGAAAGACAATTTGACGCGTCTTGTGCCCGCGATCGATCGGGAACTGCGGGAGGCTGCCATCCGCCGCGAGCGGCGGCGGGCGGAGGAGGAGCTTAGGGCCGCCAACCTCGCGAAAGATCGGTTTCTGGCCATGCTCTCCCACGAACTGCGCAATCCCTTGGCGGCCATCACCACCGCGATTGACGCTCTGGCGATGCGGGCCCCGGCGGAACCCGGCTACCGCGGCGCTCTGGACGTGTTGCGGCGCGGGGTCGACATGCAGGTCCGGCTCGTCAACGACTTGTTGGACTTGTCCCGGATTTCCGTGGGAAAGCTGGCTGTCAAATTGGAACCGCTGCAGCTCGGTCCTGTGGTGGCCGCGGCGGTGGAGGAATTTCGCCCGCTGGCAGAGCGGCAAGGGATTTCGCTGACCATGGGCCCGCCGGCGCGGGCCTGGGTCGACGGCGACGGCCACCGCCTCCGCCAGGTCATCGGCAACTTGCTGGACAATGCGATCAAGTTCACCCCCCAGGGTGGGCGAGTCGAGGTGACCATGGACGCGTCGGGCGGCCGGGTCCGGGTCAGCATCACGGATACGGGCGTCGGGATGTCGGAGGCGGAGCGGGGAAGGGTGTTCGACATGTTCCGCCAGGGGAGCGGCGCGGCCGGAGACCGGCAAGGGCTCGGCATCGGGCTGGCGCTGGTGAAGGGGCTTGTGGAACTGCACGGCGGCCGAGTGTGGGCGGAAAGCGAGGGCCCGGGCCGCGGCGCTTGCTTCACCATCGAGATGAGCACCCGCCAACCTCCCGTTGAGACGATGCCGTCCGGCAACGACCCGGTGACGGATCGGCTGGAAGGCTTGCAGATCGTCATCATCGAGGACAACATCGACCTGCTCCGCGTATTGGGCGAAGTGCTTCGGCTGGAGGGCTGTGAGGTCCACGCGTTCGCCAGCGCCGAAGATGCCTTGGCCTCGATGGGCCAACAGCCGCCGCCGGACGCGATCTTATGCGATCTGAGCCTCCCTGGTATCGATGGGCGGGAGTTCCTCCGGCGGGCCCGGGGGATGCCCGGAATGGCCGATGTGCCCGTTCTGGCCCTGACCGGGTACGGCGAAGCGGCCGACGTCCGCGCGTCGCGGGCGGCCGGGTTTTACGCTCACCTGATCAAGCCCGTCCCCATTGCCGAGCTGCGGGCAACGCTTGTGGAGGCTGTCCGCCATGCCCGGGACGGGCGGGCGGGACCCATAGGTCAAAGGGTGAGCTGAGGAGGCATGGCGTTTCGCCTCCGCGGGGCGCTTCGTCCCGCCCGTCTCATTCGTAGGCCACTACGATGTCGTCGCCGTCGCGGACCGGTGTGGTGAAACCCGCTTCCTGCCCCCGCACTTTGAGGACCAATCGCCTTCCCGGCCCCGCGTCGCCGGGAAGATTCGCGTGGGGCAGGATGTGGTAGAGGGCGACGCCCGATTCCGCCCTCACCTCGATCCGGTCGCCGGGCTCGACCGGTTCGTCCGGCCTGGCGGGCGCGCCGTTTTTGCGGATGGAAGCTGCCAGCCGGACGGTGAGAGGCGCCCCGTTGAGCACGACGCGGATCTCGGTCTCGCGCGCAAGGCCCAGCTCATCCATGAGCCGGCCCACCGTCGGCGGCGGCCCGGGCCGCCATTCCCACGTTTCGTCGGTGTCGTCGGCTGAAAGGGGCTCCTCCGGGCGGGCCGGGCGGCCGTCGCGCAACAGCTCGCCCTTGAGTTGCAGCGGCACTTCCTCGCCGTTTATCCAGACGGTCCCGGCCAGAGCGCCGGACGCCTCTTCCTGTTCGGCCGCGAGGGCCGCGTGAAGCTCGGCGGCTGTGTGGGGCGGGCGGATCTCCAGCACGTCCCGGTCGCCGACGGGTTCTCCCGGCCGGGCCGGCCGCCCGTTGCGGCTGACCAAAAGCGGCATCGGCCGCCACTGGCCCGCAACCCGCATCCGGCGCGGCCCTGCGTCAAGGAACATTCCGGTTCCGGAGTCACCACCGGCTTGCGCGCGCCAGCGGGCCAGCAGGTCGGCCACCGTCAGGCGCCGGGGGTGCCCCCCCCCGGCCGGAGATAGCTCTAAGTAGGCCGGGGTTGGCCGCCCCGGGGCGAGCGGGGCAGGCGGGCCCGTGGCGTGTATGGGGGCCCCGTGCCC
>JACDOI010000014.1 GCA_017656145.1 Bacillota bacterium
AGGCTAACGGACACCGAGGATCAGCTTCCTGCCCCGAAGGGCTTGACTCAGACGATGGGAAACTCTATCTGGACACCAGCAGGAAAGGGTGCTATAATACAAAAGCGCATGGGCCTGTAGCTCAGCTGGGAGAGCGCTGCATTCGCATTGCAGAGGTCGGCGGTTCGAGCCCGCTCAGGTCCACCATGAAAAAGCCCTCCGGAAGCGGGTTTCCGGAGGGCTTGCTTTTTGCCCGGTCATGTTTGGTGGCCGTTTTGGTGGCCAATGCCGCCGAAGGCCCGCACGGCGCAGGGATTCACCGGGAGCGATGTGCGTTCCCGGTGACCGCCTCCTGCAACTGGGCCAGCAACACCAAAATCTCCTGGGAGATGTTCACCACTTCGTCTACGTGCTGGAGCGCCTCGTCGCGCCGGCCCTCGTTCCACGAGCGGACGGCTCGCCTGGCGGTCTCGTGCAGCCGCCGGTGGGGTTCCTCAAGAGCCCGAAAAGCCGGGTGGCTCCCGAGCTTCGTCCGGGCGGACCCGTAGTACCAGCGGCCGAGCCGGCAACGGGTGTGATCGGCTACATCCTGCTCCTTGATGGTCTCCCGGCCCAGGCGCATGGCATGCAGGCGCTGGACCCAGAGGACATGATCGGCCTTGGCCAACTCCAGCAAATCTTCGTCGGCGAGTTCCAGCTCGAGCTGACCGGTCCTTTCCCGCAATCCGGCAAGGGTGGCCTGAAGGTCGCAAACCATCACGGCTACTTCACCGGCGCTCTCCTTGATTTGATTCGTCGCCATGGCGATCTGTTCGGTACTTTGGGCCGACTGCGCCACCGCCTTCGCCTGATCGTCCGACACTTGGGCAATCTCTTGAATGGGCGCCAAGCCCCGCTCAATGTGCCGGCGCATGTCGTCTAAAGCGTCCTGGCTCTCGGCGGCAAGCCCCGTCCATTGGGCCATCTGGTCCGACACGCGGCGCATCGTTTCACCGACCCGGCCCGCTCCGGCTTGGAGGGCGTCTACCCGGCTTTGAACGTCCTTGACTGCATCGTTGGTCCGTTCGGCCAGCCGCCGCACCTCATCGGCCACGACGGCGAAGCCCCGGCCGTGCTGCCCGGCCCGGGCCGCCTCGATGGCCGCGTTGAGCGCCAGAAGGTTCGTTTGCTCCGCGATCTCCCGGATGAGCACCAGCACCTCCCGGATGGGATCGACGGAACGGGCCAGCTCCCGCACGTGGCCCTGCAACGCTTCGATCGAGCGGCCCGACTCCATCATCCCGTTTAGGGCGGCGCCGATTCGCTCCATCCCTTGCTCGACCCGTTCCAGGGCAGTCCGGGCGCCGTGCGCGGCCTGTTCCGAACTGCTCGCCACTTGGGTAACAGAGGCGGACAGCTCCTCGGACAAAGCGGCCAGCTGATTCGTCTCATCGTCGAGCCGCCGGGCCTCGCCCGCCAGGGCCCCAGACGCCAATAGGGGACGAGAACCTTGCTCGATGGCCCGCGAAACCGCTCGTTGCAGTTCGATCAGGCGCCGGTTCCACTGTCTCACCGTCTCGGTCAAGGCCGCGCCGAGCCGTCCGGGAACTTGGGCCGCGAGTTCCGCGGCAGTCGCCAGGCGGCCTTCCCTCAAGGCGTCCAGGCAGGCGATGAACGTCTCCTCGGCGGGAGGCTTTGTCGATTCCTCGCGTATCTCAAGGGATGGATGGTCCTGGGAGGACTGGGACGGCAAAGACGGCGGAATGTCGGATGGGGATTCGACCGGGCGGGCGGTAGCACGTTTCCACCAAATCATGTTCGCGAGCCACCTTCCTTGGTTCGTTACCCACGAGTATACGACAGCGGTCGCTTTGGAGCTTCCTCGCGCGGGTTCCCGAAGGCGTCGGGGAGGTTCAGACTGAGCTCATTGATCCGCACACCGCCGGCGCGCCAAGGACCGCCAGCCATGGGCCGCGGTCCTTTGGCGATCGTTTTGACGAGTGCCTATTCAGCTTTCGAGAGCTGACGGATCGGGTGCGTCAACCGTCTTGCGGCTCCTCCTCCGGGCTCGGACACTCCCAGTGCCACGGCGCCGCACCGGGAGGCAAGCCCCGATGGAATCGCGGTCCAAGCGGTCGAAGCCAGAACCGGGACCGTTCCCGGAAATCCCGCGGGGACCTTTCGAATCGCTCCGGACGCTCGAATCGTTCCGGCCACAACTGTTGGGCGGCCGCCATCAGCTCCCGATCCAACTGGGCCAGCTCCTTGAGCAACTCCCGCCGGCGATTCATGAGTGCGTCCCACTGTTCAAGCAGCGCCGCCCGCTCATCGGCCCCGGGCTCGGCATCCGGTGGTGGCTCATCCGGCTGTGCGAGCGCGGCAACGGGGGTAAAGGCCAGAGCCAGGATGAGACCGACGGCCAGAGCCTTTCGCCATTCCAAGCTCACCATTATTCCTTCAGACACCTCCGGGGGCAGGTCTTCACTGGGAATGACGTCGGCATTGCCCCGGGGGTTCACCCAAGACCGAGAATCTCTGGTAATGCCGTAGTCCGTTTTGGGTGCATCTTTCTTCTTTGAGTTTCCAGGTTTTCTTTTATACCATGAACAGGAATGAATCCGGCCGCAACGAAACACTTACCGGCGATCCAGGACGCCGAACGGCTTCGAGCGACAAGCCTTCGGGCGGATGGCGGAAGATCCCTTGTCGCCGGGAGGCTTTGGCGAACCATGAAGCCGGTCGGGAAGTCGGGGAGAGCCTGAGTTTAGGTGCAAAGGGGGATCAGAGCGTTGCGAAGGTTGATGACCATTGGGCTGGCGGTATCCTTGTTGCTGGCGGCCGTCGGGCCGCTTTCGGCCCAGGATGTCGAGTGGAGCCCCAGGGGGCCCTATGTGGACGAAATTCTTTTACCGATTATCACGGACCAGGAAGCCCAGCTCATCGCCTTGCGCCGGGGTGACATCCACGTTTATCCCGGTCTTGTCAGTCCGACCCACATCGAGACGCTGGAAGCCGATCCCAACGTCGACATTACGTTGAGTCCCGGGTTTCACTTTTTCTACCTGGCGATGAACATGCGCCGGGAACCGTTGAACGACATCGTCATCCGCCGCGCGCTGGCGCACGCCATCAATCGGGAGGAGATCGTCCTCTCTCTGTTCCAAGGCTACGTCTTGCCTTTGGCCGAGTTCGTGCCCCCGGCGTCTCCGTTTTACAATCCGGACACGGATGTTGCCCAGTACGATCCCGAGCTGGCCCGGCAAATTTTGGACGACGCGGGGTACCGGGTGGGCCCCGATGGGATCCGGATCAACCCGCGCACGGGCGAGCCGCTGCGCGAGATGACGATCTTGACACCGACGTATGAGGTGGCGCCCACCTCGGCCCAGCTGGGGGCCATGATCGCCGAAGCGGCCCGTTCGATCGGCTTGCCCGTGCGAGCCGAACCGCTTGACTTCAACGTCATCCTTGACCGCATTCAGAACGAGAGCGACGGTGACCGGGACTTCGACATGTATGTTCTGGCCTGGGGTTTGACCCGGTTCCCGACCCATCTTTACTCGCTGTTCCACTCCAGTTTCGACGTCGACGGCGCGGAAAACACGCCCGGCTTGCGGGATCCGGAGTACGACGCGGCCGCTGAGAGGGTGTGGACGCCTCGCAATTTGGATGAAGCGATGGAAGCGGCCTACCGGGCCCAGGAGATTTTGAGCTGGCTGCAGCCGTACGTGCCGCTGTACTCCCGGCCCTACATGGACGCGTTCCGCTCGGATGTCGTCACCGGTTACGTGCCGCACCTTGGCTACGGTGCTGCCAGCAACGTGTACTTTAGCATCTGGACGCCGCTCAACATCCGGCGGGTCGACCGGGAGCGGGGCGGCACCGTCCGGTGGCTTTTGCCGGAGGAGCCGAGCAGTCTGAACGTTTTGGTGGGCACATCCGCCTATGACTTCCAGGTATTCGGCTTGGTCTACGGCCCCGGCCTCATCGCGGCGGAACCCGTCAATAACGAGGACTTCCCCTGGGAAGCGGAGCGGTGGGAAGTGGGCACCTGGATTACCCCTGAAGGCACCGAGGGCACCAAGGTGACCTATTGGCTCCGGGACGACATCACCTGGCACGACGGCGTGCCCTTCACCGCTGAGGACATCAAGTTCACGATGGACTACTTAAAGGAGCAGCGGGTGCCGAAATACCAGACCACCTGGAGCGACTACAGCCACGCCGAGGTGCACGACGATCATACGATCACGGTGTACTTCAACACCGTCAGCTACTGGCACACCTATAACGTCGCGGGCTTCCTCGCCAAACATATCTGGGAGGACGTCGAGAAGTTCGACGAGTTTGAGCCGTGGAACGAGCCTCACCCGACGGTGGAAGGGCTGACGAAGATGATCGGCACGGGTCCCTTCGTCTTCAAGGAGTACGTCCCGGGCGAGTACGTGCGGGTTGTCCACTACGAGGACTTCTGGGCCGGTTTGGATCGGTAAGTCGTGAAGGAGTGCCGGGCGCCGGCGGGGCATCTCCGCTTTCGACCACGCCCGGAAGGTCCAAGGACAGGAGGCAGGCCCTGGCGGGCCTGCCTCCTGTGCAGATGTCTCACGGGACAAGGAGAGACTCGTCACTGGAGCCGGCAGGCCTTGTGTCTTCAGCGCGAAAGGGCGATAGGCAATGACGGGAACGTACTTCGTTCGCCGGGTTGGCTATGGGCTGATCACGCTGTTTGTCGTCATGACGTTCAACTTCATCATCTTCCGCATCATGCCCGGCGATCCGGTTTCGCTGATCTTGAACCCGGAGTTTTCGCCCGAGGTCCGGCAGCTGTTGCGGGAAATGTACGGCCTCGATCAGCCGCTGCTCACCCAATACTTCCTTTACCTGAAGAGCTTGCTCGCGTTCGACTTCGGACATTCGTTCTACAGCCGTCGCCCGGTGCTGGATGAACTGATGGCCCGCCTGCCCAACACGTTGATGCTTTTAGGAACCGCGTTTGCGCTCAATGTCGTCATCGGGGTGGCATTGGGCATCAAGATGGCCGCCCGTGCGGGGAGCAGGCTTGATACCGGTGTCACCGGCGTGTCTTTGTTCCTCAACGCGATGCCGCCGTTTTTCATCGGGTTGCTGTTGCTGTTGGCCTTCGGCTACTATTGGCCGATCTTTCCCGTCCGCGGAACAATGAGCGTTCCGCCGCCCACCGGGCAGTGGGCGATATTGCTGGATCGCATTCACCACTTGGTGCTGCCGGTGACGGCCGTAACCTTGAGCGGGTTTGGGTCGTGGTACTTGTACACCCGCAACAACGTGTTGGGAGCCCTCGGGCAAGACTTCGTGCTCACCGCCCGGGCCAAGGGGTTGACCCACCGCGAGATCCTCTACAGGCACGCGTTTCGAAGCGTTCTGCCACCCATCGTTACGTTGGTGTTTCTTTCCTTGCCCGGAGTCATTACCGGTGCGGTCATTACGGAGACGATTTTTTCGCTCTACGGCGTTGGGCGTTATTTGATCGACGCTACGCTGCAGCAAGACTACCCGGTGGTGCAAGGATGTTTTTACATCATCGCCCTGGCTGTGATCATTTGCAACTTTTTGGCGGACCTGGTCTACGGGCTGGTCGATCCGCGGATCCGGCTGAGGTGAGCATGCTGTGAACGACGTCCGCAATCCCCGATCCAACCCGCCGGCCGGTCGAGGGCCTGCTCCCCTTGGCCCGTTCCGCCAAGCGGCGACCGCCCGCCGTCCCGGACCCGTCCGGGAGGTGTGGCAGGAGTTCCGGCGCTCGCCCCGGGGCATGCTCGGGCTCGGGATTTTCCTCGTGTTTCTCTTCCTGGGCCTGGCCGCGCCGTGGCTGACGCCTTACCATCCGCTGGAAGATCAGTTTCTCGCGGATCGCATGGCTCGTCCGGCGTGGATGCGGTATGTTTCCCGTTACCGCGAGGCGCCGGTCACCGTGGACCTCTTCCTGTTTGACAACTGGGCCGTCTCCGTCGAGGAAAACGTAGAGACGGAGCGAAGCGAGCAGGACGGCCAGAACGTTCTCTTGGTGCGGCCCGCGGGCCCGGGGCCGGCCCGGCTCGTTCTGGAACATCGCTTCGAGTACCGGGCAAAACCCCCGGGAACGTTTTTTGTGCAAGTGCCATACGGGTTTTCCGGCGGCCCCGGAGCCACCGCCACCGCTGGGCTATGGCTTTCGGCGCCGGACGGTCAAGAGTATGCGCTTTGGACGTCGCGGCGGCTTGGCAACGAGGTCCGGTGGACGACCCAGCGGATCGACTCCCGGGACATGCAGCTGAAGATGCGGCTGGGCTTTCGACCGTTCGCCAACCTGGCCTCCGAACTCTTGCGGGTGCCGGGCGAGTACCGGCTCACGCTCGAAGTGACCTTTGAAGGCGGGCGTGAGGCCGACGCCGTGTTCCGCCTGGGCGAGAGCCGCTTGCGCATTCCCGGCCAGCTCCACGGTCTGATGGGCACAGACCACTTGGGCGGGGACTTATGGTCGCAGTTCGTCTACGGCACCCGGACGTCTTTAATGATCGGGTTCGTCGTCGCCGTCATCGCGGTCGTGGTGGGAACGGTGGTCGGAATTGTCAGCGGTTACGTCGGCCGGTGGGTGGATGAGGTGTTGATGCGGCTTGTCGACGTGTTCATTTCGATCCCGTTTCTGCCCATCCTGATCGTCCTGGTGGCGGTGACGGGCAAGAGCTTGTGGAACTTGGTGCTGGTCATCGGGCTGTTTTCGTGGATGAGCGTCGCCCGCCTCGTCCGGTCCCAGACGTTGACGTTGCGGGAGCGGGCGTTTGTTGAAGCCGCCCGGGCCGCGGGTGCCCGACCGGCGTACATCATGGTCACCCACATCCTGCCCAACGTGCTTGGACTTGTGTTCGCGTCGCTGGTGCTGTTGGTGCCCAGCGCCATCGTGGCGGAAGCGACGTTGAGCTTTCTGGGTTTTGGCGACCCGCGGGTCCCAACCTGGGGACGGATGCTGCAAAACGCCCGGGGCTTTGGCGCCTTCGGCGAGCTGGCCTGGTGGTGGATTCTTCCCCCTGGGCTCGCCTTGACGGTGCTGGCCATGGCGTTCGTATTCATCGGCAACACCCTGGACGATATCCTGAACCGCCGGGGGAAGGAGAGGTAGGTGCCGGCGTGGCCGAACTGGTCGTTGACAACTTGCAGATGCATTACCGCACCCGCGAGGGCGACGTCCGGGCGGTAGACGGTGTGAGCTTTACCGTGGCGCCGGGCCGGGCCTTGGGCATCGTGGGCGAATCGGGATGCGGCAAATCCAGTCTCGGGCTCACCCTGCTCCGGTTGCTGCCGGACAACGGACGGGTCGTAGGCGGTTCGGTCCGGCTGGACGGCGACGACCTTTTGGCTATGGACGAGGAAACGTTCCGGCGCCGGGTTCGCTGGCGGCGTATTTCCATGGTGTTCCAAGGGGCCATGGGGGCGCTGAACCCGGTGTTGACCGTCGGCGGCCAGATCACCGAAGCGATCTTGGCCCACGAGCGGGTAAGCTTGGCCGACGCGGAGCGGCGGGCCCGGGAGCTGCTTGAAATGGTCGGAATCAATCCCGTCCGGTTTGGTGATTATCCCCACCAGTTCAGCGGCGGGATGAAGCAGCGGGCTGTCATCGCCATGGCTTTGGCATGCAACCCTGAGCTGGTCATCGCCGACGAGCCGACTACGGCCCTTGACGTCATGGTGCAAGCGCAAGTGCTTGAGGCCATCGCGGGTTTGCGGCGACAGCGGCAGCTGTCCATGATCCTGGTCAGCCACGACTTGTCGGTCATCGCCCAGATGTGCGACGAAGTGGCGGTCATGTACGCTGGCAAGATCGTCGAGTACGGGCCGGTCGAAGAAGTGTTCGTGCACCCGAAGCATCCGTACACGCAGGGGCTGACCCAAGCGTTTCCCGACATCCGGGGGGATCGGGCACCCATCGTCTCCATTCCGGGCAACCCGCCTCATCTTGCCGATCCGCCCACCGGCTGCCGGTTTCATCCCCGCTGTCCGTTGGCGGGCGAGGACTGCGCGCGGCTGGAGCCGGTGCTTGATGCAAAAGGCTCCCCCAGCCACCGGGTCGCCTGCCACCGGGTGGCGGAGGACGGCAGCGTCGCGGAGGTGAAGTTCGGATGACCCCGGCGGACGTCTTGCTGGAAGTACATGGGCTGGTCAAGCATTTCCCGTTGCGGCGGGGGTTGCGGCAGATCTTGCGCGGGGAACGGCCCGCGGTCCGGGCCGTGGACGGCGTCAGTTTTTCCGTCCGGCGCGGCGAGATTGTGGGCTTGGTGGGCGAGTCGGGTTCGGGCAAGACGACGACCGGGCGAGTGCTTCTTCGCCTCGAAGAGCCCACCTCGGGCGAGATCGTATTCGACGGCCAGGAGATTACCCGCCTGCCGCAGGCCGGCATGACCCGCCTGCGGCGGCGCATGCAAATCGTTTTCCAGGACCCGTACGACTCGATGAATCCGAATATGGACGTGTTTGGAATCGTTGCCGAGCCGTTGCGCATTCAGCGGCTGGCAATGGATCGACACGAGTTGGAACGGCGCGTCATCCAAGCCCTGGAAGCTGTGGAGCTGGTGCCTGCCGAGCACTTCATGCGCCGGTATCCGAAGGAACTGTCGGGCGGCCAGCGCCAGCGGGTGGCCATCGCCCGGGCACTGGTGTTGGAGCCGGACTTTCTTGTGGCCGATGAGCCTGTATCGATGCTGGATGTGTCCATCCGGGGCGGCATTTTGCGCATCTTGCACCGCCTCGTTCGGGAGCGGGGTCTTGCCCTCTTGTTCATTACCCACGACCTCGCGCTGGCCCGCCACTTTTGCGACCGGGTAGCGGTCATGTACTTGGGGCAAGTGGTGGAATTGGCGAGCGCCGATACCCTCGTTCAGCGCCCGCACCATCCGTATACGCAGGCGCTCATGGAAGCGGTGTTGTCGACGGACCCGCGGGTAAAGCGGATCCGGGTCGGGTTGAAGGGCGAGATTCCCAATCCTGCCGATCCGCCTGCGGGTTGCCGCCTGCATCCCCGTTGCCCGCTGGCCACCGACCGCTGCAGGACGGAAGCCCCCCAGCTCATCGAGTACGAACCCGGCCACTTTGCCTCCTGCCACTACGTCGAGCGGGCTCTGGAGCGGCTCGCCGAGCCGCCGGTTGGTAAGAATAATCATAAGCAATTCTCTGAAAAAAACTTGCCGAACCCAGCCGGATCTGATAGACTCTAGCCAGGCAGGCCGTGCCCGGGGCCCGGCCGCCGCGACTTAAGGGTATAGGAGGGCATGACGGCTGCATGGAGCGCGGGAGGGTCAAGTGGTTCAGCAACGAGAAGGGATACGGGTTCATCGAGCGGGAAGGCGGCGAGGACGTCTTTGTCCACTACAGCGCCATCCAGCAGGAGGGTTATAAGACACTGGAGCAAGGGGAAGAAGTGGAATTTGAGATCGTTCAAGGAGCGCGGGGACCGCAGGCCGCAAACGTACTGCGGCTTCAGGAGGGCGGCTCCCGATACTGACTTCCTCTGGTGCGAGACGTCAAAACGTTGTCAATGATTAAGGCACCGCCCAACGGGCGGTGCCTTTTTCGGCTTGCTCCCGAGCCGAATCCGCTCGCGCTTTCGCCCGGGATCCTCATCAAAAGGCGATAGGCAAGCCGGGAACGACCTGAATCGCGTTCACGACCCGCACGAGCGCGTCGGGGAACAAGCCGAGCACCAGCGTAGCCCCAAGCCCGATGACAGTTGCCCAGCGCAAGCCCCAAGGAGCCTCCAGCGGGGAACGGTCCTCAGCCTCGGACAAGTACATCGTGCGCACGACGCCCCAGTAGTAGGGGATCGAGATAATGCCGTTGATGACCATGATCACAGCAAGCCATGGCATGCCGGCGCCGACCGCGGCCTGGAACAAGTAGAATTTGCCGAAGAACCCCGCGGTCGGGGGAATGCCGATGAAGCTGAGCATGAATATGGTGAGAGCCAGGGCAAACAGGGGCGCGCGCTGGCCAAGCCCCCGGAAGTCCTGAATCTCATCGGCCGGTTGGTGACGAGCCAGCAAGATCACGACGGTGAACGCCCCGATGGTCGTGAACGCGTAGGCGATCAAGTAGTACAGCATAGCCGACACCGCCGCGTCCGACGCGATGGCCAGTCCGACCATGACGTAGCCTGCCTGGGCCACCGCCGAGTAGGCCAGCAGGCGTCGAATGCGGGTTTGAACGATCGCGCTGATGTTTCCGAACGTCATGGTGATGACGGCCAGCGTCACAAACACCGCTGTCCACTCGGCCCGCAAGGAGGGAAGGCCTACCAGGAAAATGCGCAGCGCCGCTGCGAATGCCGCCGCCTCGCTGCCGGTGATCAGAAATGCGGCCACTGGGGCGGGCGCGCCGTCGTACACGTCCGGTGCCCACATGTGGAACGGCACGGCCGCCATTTTGACGCCAAGGCCGACGACAAGGAACATCATGCCGGCCAGAAGCACCGGAGTCATCCCGGTGGCGCTGGACACCGCCTGGCTCACCTCGCCGAGGTGGAGGCTGCCGGTGGCGCCGAACACGAGTGACATCCCGAACAGGATGGTGCCGCTGGAGATGGCCCCGATCAAGATGTACTTCAATGCCGCCTCGGTCGACCGGGCGTCCCGCCGCAAAAGGCCCGACAGGCTGTAGGACGCCAGGGACAGGCATTCAAGGCCGAGATAGATGGTAAGCAGGTTGAGGGAGCCCGCCATGAACATCATCCCGACCGTGGCGAGGAGCAAGAGCAGGTAAAACTCTCCCGGCGGAATGCCGCGCCGGCGGACGTAGTCGGCGGCCACCAGCACCGTGAGCCCCGCGATGACCAGGAAGACGAGTTTGAAAAGGCGGGCAAACCCGTCTACGAGAACCGTGCCGCTCCAAATCTCGACGGCCTGGCCCCGTCCTTCCCCGATCAATAGCAGCAGTGCGGCCGCGGTCACCCCGAGGAACGCCCACACCGCCGGTGCTCGCCCAGCCTGGGGCCGCAATCCCGTCGCCAGCGCGACAACGGCTGCCAGGGTGACGATGATCTCGGGCAGCAACAGGCCCACGTCTCCGTCCAGTGGCATGAGTATTCACATCCCTCCGAGCTTGGACGCAAGCGCCGCGACGGGCTCGTTGAACAGGCCTAGGGCGATGCCGGGCAAGACGCCCAGCAGCACCGTGAGCACCATCAAGGGCGCGGCCACCACCAGTTCCCGACCGGTAATGTCTTGGTGCGCCTCCCCGCGGGGTTCGCCCATAAGCACCCGCTGCATCATCCACAAGTGATATCCAGCGGTGATGACCAGTCCCAGGGCGCCGATGACGACCAGGGTGGTGAACACCGGGAAAGAACCGGCGAACGTGAAGAACTCGCCCGGAAAGCCCGACATGCCGGGCAATCCCAGATTGGCGAATGCGGCAAAGGCCGTGATGGACGCGGCGATAGGGATCTTGGTGAACAGCCCGCTCATCTGGTCCATCATCCGCGTATGGGTCCTGTCGTAAATGACGCTGGCCACCACGAAGAACAACAGCGGCGAGATGATGCCGTGGGACACGTTGACGAACATCGCGCCGTTGAGCGCCATGGGCGTCATAGCAGCCACGCCCAGGATGACGAAGCCCATGTGGCTGATGGACGAGTACGCCACCAACTTCTTCAGGTCCATCTGGGCCATGGCCGCCAGGGCCCCGTAGATGATGTTGATGATCGCCAGCACAGCCAGCACCGGGGCAAAGGCCTGCGCCGCGTCCGGGAACGTCGGCAGCATGAACCGGAAGAAGCCGTACGTCCCGGTCTTGAGCAAAATGCCCGCCAGAATCATGGATCCGCCGGTAGGCGCCTCTACGTGAGCGTCCGGCAGCCACGTGTGGAATGGGAAGATGGGCACTTTCACGGCGAAGCCGGCAAAGAACGCCAGGAAGATCCACCACTGCAGGGTGGGGGAGAGGTTAGCCCGTTCAGCCAGCACCAATACGTCGAACGTGCGCGGCTCCAGGCCCGAACCAAGGTAAAGGGCCAGAATGCCTACAAGCATGATGGCGCTGCCAAGGAGCGTATAGATGAAGAACTTGAGGCTCGCGTACTCCCGCCGGGGCCCGCCCCAGATGCCGATGATGAAGTACATGGGCACCAGGCTGACCTCGAAGAAGATGAAGAACAGGAAGTAGTCCAGAGCGGTGAATACGCCGTAGATGCCGGTCTGCAGTACCAGCATCCACAGGAAGAACTCCTTGACCCGCTCCTTGATCGTAAACGACGCGAGGATCGCGAGGGGCAGTATCAAAGCCGACACCGCGATGAGCGGGAAGCTGATCCCGTCGACTCCCAGGTGGTAGCTAATTCCCAAGCTGGGGATCCACTCGGCTCGGGTGATGAGCTGCATCCCCGGCTGGGAGAAGTCGAGCTGGCCCCACAAAACTGCCACAAGCGCCAGGGGAATAAGCGAAGCGATGAGCGCGAACACCTTGATCTCCTGCGTTCTCTCTTTCGGGAAAAACGCGAGGAGAACCGCTCCCAGTAGCGGGATGAAGACTAGGGCAGTGAGCAGCATCGCGTTATCCTCCTATAACCAGGATTGCCAGTCCTGCCACCAAACCTGCGAAGAGGACCAGCACATATGACTGCACCAAACCGGTCTGCGCCCGGCGGAACAGGCGGCTGCCGGCGACGAACGCTCCACCGATGCCGTTGACCGCACCGTCGACCACACCGCGGTCAAATTCATTGACGTACCTGGACACCTGGCGGGTCATCCAGGCGACGGCATTGACCACGAAGTCGATCACGTGGCGGTCGAACCATCCGGAAAGCAAGGCCAGGCCTACCATGCCCCGGACGAAGACGGACTGATACAAGTCGTCGATGTAATACCGCCGCTTCAACAACACCCAGATGGGGTATAGGGCGCTAATGAGTTTCCGGCGCGAGAGGATGCCGTACTTGAAAATTCCCAGCGCGAAAACAAGCCCGAGTACCCATGCGCCAGTGGCGGTTCCGAACACAAAAACGTCGAACTCCGCGTGGTGCGGTTCTCCAAAGTGGATGAACTCCGCCAAGGGGCCCGCAAAGAAGCCCGACACAGCGGCCAGCACGCCCAAAATGATCAACGGGTACGTCATTACCCGGCCGCTCTCGTGGGCATGCTCGTACGCTTCCCGGTTCCGGGGCTCTCCGAAAAACGTCAGGTACGTGGCCCGGGTTGTGTAGAAAGCGGTCAGGGCGGCAGCCGCAATGAGCATCCAGAAGACGGCCGGGTTCACGTGGGACGCTTCGAGCAGAATTTCCTCCTTGCTCCAGAAACCCGACAAGGGAGGGATGCCGATCAACGCCCCAGCGCCGATCAGCCACGTCCAGCCGGTTACGGGAAGCTTTCGGAACAGTCCCCCCATCTCATGCATGTTCTGGGTGTGCACCGCGTGAATGACGGACCCTGATGCCAGGAACAACAGCGCCTTGAAAAATGCGTGGGTCATCAGGTGGAAAATGGCCGCGGTGTACGCTCCGACGCCCAGCGCCGCCACCATGAACCCAAGCTGCGAAATGGTCGAGTAGGCCAGCACCTTTTTGATGTCTTCCATGACCAGCGCCATGGTGGCCGCGAACAAGGCCGTGAACGCGCCGACCCACGCCACCACCTGCAACGCCTCGGCGGCCGGCGCGAAGATGCCGTAGCTGCGGGCCACCAAGTACACGCCCGCGGCTACCATCGTGGCGGCGTGGATAAGAGCGCTGGCGGGCGTCGGGCCGGCCATCGCGTCGGGAAGCCATACGTGAAGCGGGAACTGGGCCGATTTGCCCACCGGGCCGATGAAGATCAGCAAGGCGATCAAGGTCAACACCGGCATCGAAATCGTTCCCGAGGCCGCGGCCGCGCTCAGCTCGTCAAAGCGGAAGGAACCGCCGGCCGCGAACGCGAGCATGATGCCGATGAACATCCCCACATCGCCAACACGGGTCGTCAAGAACGCCTTGTTGGCGGCGTGAACGTTGGCGCGCTCCTCGAAGTAGTGGCCGATGAGCAAGTAGGAGCAAAGGCCCATCAGCTCCCAGAACACGTACATGAACAGCAGGTTGTCGGCGAGCACAAGCCCCAGCATGCTGAATGTGAACAGCGACAGAACGCCGTAGTACCGCTTGTACCGCCGGTCACCCTCCATGTAGCCCACCGAGTAGATGTGCACCATAAGACTGACGAGGGTGACGACGAAGAGCATCAGGGCGGTGAGCTGATCCACCTGGTAGCCTAAGTTCAGTTCAAGACCGCCGTGAATGGCCCAAGTGAAGCTTCGGGCTGCGCGGCCGCCCTGCATGACGTCGAACAGAACGCCGGCCGACAGCAAGAACGCGACGCTTATGGCCCCGATGCCGACCCTGTCCCCCTGGCCCGTGGTCCGGTGACCGAACAGGGCGATGAACAATGCCGCGGCCAGCGGAAGGACGGGGATGAGCCATGCCAGTTCTACCATTGACCTGCCACCTTCCCCAGCGGGACTTTGGGCTTGTCCGGCCGTGCAAGGCGAGTTACCATCGCAGCAAGTTCACCCGCTCGATGTCGATATGCTTCTCCCGGCGGGCCAGGATTAGGATGATGGCCAGCGCCAGGGCTACCTCCGCGGCGGCTACAGTCATCACAAACAGTGCGAACAACTGCCCGGCGGTCGCCGCCTGCAACGTCGAACCGAAGGCGATGAGATTAATGTTGACCGCGTTGAGCATGAGCTCCACGCACATCAGAATGCGGATGGCGTTGCGCTGGGTCAGCGCACCGTACAGTCCCAAGGCGAATAAAATCGCGCCCAGGATGAGCGGGTAGGCCACGGGGAAGCTCATATCAGCCCTGTTCCTCCTTATGATCGTCCCGCACCGCGATGGCGATCGCGCCCACCAAGGCAACGAGCAGCAGCACCGCCGCGAGCTCAAACGGCACGACGTAGTCGGTGAACAGGGCGCTGCCGAGGAGCCGCACCGTGTCCCCGGCCGGCGCCGCTGAAGCGTCAGGCCACGGTGCCTGGCTGTACACGAAGATCATGATGGCCGCGAACGCCAGGGTCGCTACGATGGGCAGGATGAATCGCCGTATGATGGCCGGGCCTTTTGGGGTAGTGGGGGCGACGGGATCCCGCCCGCCCCGGACTTCCGCCGCTTCCGACAGCATGATCCCGAACAAGATGATGGTCGTCACCGCCCCGACGTAGATCAACACTTGCGCCGCGGCGAGGAATTCGGCTCCCATGGTGAGGAACACGCCCGCCACCATCAGGAACGTAAACCCGAGCCACAGGGCGGCGTGCATGATTTTCGACGCTGTCACGACGCGAAACGCCGACACCGTCGCCAGCGCGGCAAGCGTCAAAAACGTCACGCGGCTGAGATCCATTAGCGCCGGCCACCTCCGCGGGTCTTGATGCCGAAGTTCTGCGTTTCCCGGATGTTGACAACCGGCGTCACGGCCCGGCGCCCGATCTCCGCCAGCTGCTCCTTGGTGTACACCAAGCTGGGAAGGTCGTAGGAGGCCAGCTCAAACTGGTCGGACATCGCGAGCGCGTCGAACGGGCACGCTTCGACGCACAACCCGCAGTACATGCACCACGTCGAGTCGAGATTGTAGACGTCCAGCACTTTCTTGCGGGTTTGGTTGTCCCGGTGGGCCTGGATTTCGATGCAGTTCACCGGGCACGCCTTGGCACACAGCTCGCACGAGACGCACTTGAGGTTGCCCTCATCGTCGCTGAGCAGCACGGGGATGCCCCGGTAGCCCAGCGGAACGTCGAGCTGTTCATCTGGGTACTGGATGGTGATGGCCGGCCTGAACAGGTTGCGCAACGTAACGCCCATGCCGATCAGGGCCGTCCGAATCATGGAGAAGAAATCGCGAAAGCTCCGAAACACCGTTGCCCACCTCGCTCGCCGCCCGGTTGCTGGCCCCGGGCCCGGTTCAACCGCGCAATACGACGTACAGCCCCGTCCAGCCCAAATTGATCAGGGCCAAGGGGATAAGTACGTACCAGCCGAGGTTCATCAGATGATCCACGCGGATGCGGGGGAGGGTCCACCGGATCCACATGGCCACCAGGATGAAAAAGTACGTCTTTATCAGGAACCACACAAACGGCGGGAGAACCGGGCCCGTGGGACCGCCAAAGAAGAATGTGGCCGCCAGCGCCGAGAAGGCCACCAGGTTCGCGTACTCGGCCACAAAGAACACGCCCCAGCGAAACCCGCTGTACTCGGTGTTGAACCCGGCTACCAGCTCGCTTTCGGCTTCCGGCAAGTCAAAGGGCGCTCGGTTGATCTCTGCCAGGCCCGCGGTGAAAAACACGATAAACCCAAGGATCTGCGGGAAAATGAACCAGTTGCCGATGCCGCCCTGTTGAGCGGCGACGATGTCTCCCAGGCGCAAAGAACCGGCCATCATCCCGACGGCCACGATGGAAAGCACCAGCGGCACTTCGTAACTGATGAGCTGTGCGGCGGACCGCATGGAACCCAAGAGCGACCATTTGTTGTTGGACGACCAGCCCGCCATGAGGAACGCTAGGACGCTCAATCCCGTCACGGCGCTGATGTAGATCAGGCCGATGTTGAGATCCTGCACCATCGTTTGGGGTCCGAAGGGGATGACGATCCAAAGGGCTGTCGCAGCGGCGAAAATGACGATAGGGGCGAGGATGTACACCGCGCGATCGGCTCCGCTGGGAATCACGTCCTCTTTGGACAGGAGCTTAACCGCGTCGGCCAGCGTCTGCAACAGCCCCTTAGGACCGGTGCGGGTCGGACCCAAGCGGTTTTGGATGTAGCCGGAGACTTTGCGCTCCAGGTAAATGAGCAGCAGCGCGTTCACCGCCAAAAACGCCACGACCAGCACACCTTTGATGAGCCCCATGAACGCGTTGAACGCGGGCTCTCCCAAGCCCCATTGTTGAAAGAGGCCCCACAGCCAGTCGGTCATTTACCGATCCACCTCGCCCATGACGATGTCGATGCTGCCGATGATGGCCACCATGTCCGCCACCAGGTGCCCGACGCCCATGGGGCCCAACAACTGGAGGTGGACGAAGCAAGGCGATCGGTAGTGGCAGCGGTACGGCGTGTCCGACCCGTCGCCGACCAGATATACGCCGACCTCGCCGCGAGGCGACTCAATGCGGGTGTACACATCGCCGTTGAGCTTCATGCGCCGGGGTACGTCGCCCTGCCACGGCCCACCGGGGATGTCCCGCAGCGCTTGGCGCACGATGCGCATGGATTCGTAGAACTCCTGCATGCGCACGACATACCGGGAGTAGACGTCGCCGTCTTCGCCCACGGGGATGCCGAACTCGAATCGATCGTAGACCGAGTAGGGATGGGCTTTGCGCAGGTCGTGGGGCACTCCGGAACCGCGCAACACCGGTCCACTCGCGCCCCAGGCGATGGCCTGTTCGGCGGTGATGACCCCGATGCCCTTGGTGCGCGTCTCGAAAATCCGGTTGCCCGTCAGCAAGTCGTGGTATTCCCGGAGTTTCTCCTCAAGTTGCTTCAGGAACCGGTGGACATCGTCCGCGAACCCATCGTACAGGTCGTTGCGAACTCCGCCGACCCGCAAGTAGTTGTACAGCATGCGGGCTCCGGTGAGTTTCTGGAAGATGTCCAGCAAGTACTCCCGTTCCCGCCAGGCGTACAGGAAGGCAGTGGTCGCCCCCAGGTCCAGAGCGAACGCACCGAACCAGATCAGGTGACTCGCGATGCGCTGCAGCTCTCCGACGATGACGCGGATGTACTCAGCCCGTTCGGGAACTTCTACGCCCAGCAACTTCTCGGCAGCCATGACGTACGCCCACTCGCTCGTGATGGCCGCGAGATAGTCGGTCCGGTCGGTGTAAGGGATAACCATCGTTACCGAACGGCGCTCCGCGATCTTTTCGAAGCAGCGATGGAGATAGCCCACGTCCGCGTCGGCGTCGAGAATGCGCTCCCCGTCCACCTTGAGCATGACCCGCAACACCCCGTGGGTGCTGGGGTGCTGGGGTCCCATGTTCACGAACAATTCGTGTACGGCCGGCTTCGCCGTCTCCTGCGGGGGCGTGCCGGTCACAGCGGTTTCAGCCAAACCCGTTCACTCCCATCGGCCGTTTCCAAGGCCTGGCGAGCACCCGCGTCAGCGGACGACCCGGGGCCGCGGCGGCCGGCGATCGACGTAGTCCTTGCGCAGGGGATGCCCGACCCAGTCTTCCCGCAACAGGATGCGGCGCAGATTGGGATGCCCGTCGAATACGATGCCCATCAGGTCGAAGGCTTCCCTCTCATGGAAGTCCGCCGTCGGCCAGACCTCGACGACGCTGGGCACCCGGGGGTTGTCCCGGGGCACGTCGATCTTGACGACGAGTTGCCGGTTTCCTTTGGCGTCGATTCCCATGGACACCAGGTGGTAGACGACCTGGAAGCCTTTTTCCTGGTAATCGACGGCGGTGATGGAAGACAAGTAATCAAAACTCAGCCCCGGATGCTCTTTCAGATACCGAAAGAACTCCGGGGACTGGTCGACAGGGATATGGACTTCCAGCCAGCCGTCCGTTCTAAAGGCCACGTTCGCTTGCGGATAGCGTTCCTGAACCGCCTTGGCTACTGGCTGCAGGCTTTCAGGCATCTCGGCCACTGGCTCGCTCACGCCCGGTCACCCTCTCGCCGGTTGCGGGATCTCGATGCCTTCCCGCATGATCTTGTCTTGCAGCAACAGGACCCCGTGCATCAGCGCCTCAGGCCGGGGCGGGCAACCGGGAACGTAGACGTCCACCGGCACGACTTTATCGACGCCGTCCACGATGTTGTACTCGCCGTGGTACGGCCCGCCGTTGACTGCGCAACCGCCCATGGCCAGCACCCACCGGGGCTCTGCCATCTGGTCATAGAGCACCTTGATCCGGTCCGCCATCTTTTCGTTGACGGTCCCCGGCACAATCATGAGATCGGATTGGCGGGGGGAGGCCCGAAAGATCATGCCGAACCGGTCGAAGTCGTAGCGAGAAGCCCCTGTAGCCATCATTTCAATCGCGCAGCAGGCGATGCCGAAGAGCATGTACCACAGGGATGACTTGCGGCTCCAATTGACAAGCCGGCGCAGGCGGGTGGTGATGACGCCAGGCACGGCCTCGTGACTGATCAGACCCACCGCAGGACCCCCTTCTTCCAAGCGTATACCAGGCCGTCGACGAGCATCACCAAGAAGATAACCATCAGCACGAAAGCGTACAGGCCCAGATCCCGCAAGACCACCGACCAGGGGAACAAAAAGACGACCTCGACGTCGAACACGACGAACAGCAGGGCGAAGATGTAGTACCGGATGTTGAATGGAACCTGGCCTTCGCCGACGGGGACTTCACCGCATTCGTAGGGAGTAAGTTTCTCCGGATACGGGTTGTGGGGGCGCAACAGCCGGCCGAGGGCCATATTCAAGACGACAAAGCCGGCGCCTACTAGAAGAAAGATGAGAACATCGGTATATGCCTGAAGCACGTCCGCTCCCTCCCCGCGCGGCATTAGCTCCCGCGTTCACAAACTGCGACCGAACTACCCCATCACTGCGGCGGGGACGCGGCGCGCCTTTCGCGGCCCGCTTCCACCGGCCATTATACGGTTGGCCGGTGCGGCATGTCAAGGCAGAGGCCGCAACAGCGCATCGAGTCGCAGTTGCGCGCTCAGTTCGCCGGCAGGAGCATGGGCAGCGCCTGGGGCTTGAGTTCAAAGGTAGCGGGTAAGTGACCGATAAGCTCTCCGTCGGCCTGGATGGCCAATTCGGCCGGGCCGTCTACCGTCACCGAGCGGGCCCGGGCGTAGGTCACCTTCGGGTGGCGCAGATGAGCGCCGGTAAACACCCTCGGCAGGGTCAACAGCGTGTCGATCTTTCCCATGTCGCCGACGATGCAGACGTCGAAGCGGCCGTCCTGGAAGTCGGCTTCCGGGCAAATCATCATGCCGCCCGCGTAGTATCGGCCGTTGCCGACGGCCAAAAGCAAGCTGGTCACCTCGTGAGTCACGCCATCGAGCGCGATGGTGAACCGGGCGTTTTCGTACGAGAACAGCGTCTGGAAAACGGCAATGACGTACGGAATCGCGCCTCCCCGCCGGACTCCGTACCGGTTCACCCGGGCGGCCACCTGCGCGTCGAAACCGGCTCCGGCCACGTTACAGAACAAGCGCCCGTTCACCGCCCCGACGTCCACCCGGCGCACGCGGCCCGCCATCACCACGTCCAGCGCGGCCAGGGGCGAGCGGGGCAATCCGGCCGTGCGAGGGAAATCCACGCCGGTGCCAAGAGGGATGAATCCCACGGGTGTGTCGCCCGCGCCGACGCCGTTCACCACCTCATTGAAGGTGCCGTCGCCGCCGACGGCCACCACTGCAGTAAAGCCGTCCCTCGCGGCTTTTTGGGCGAGGACGGACCCGTGTCCCGGGCCTTCGGTGAAAAACGCCTGCCACTCGACCCGGCGCTCCTTGAGCACAGCTTCCAACACGGACCATCCCTTGCGGGCCCGCCCGGCGCCCGCCACCGGGTTGACGATAAACGCCAGCCGCACCGGCTGCTCTCCCTTCCTGGGCAAACTTCCCGGGCAGGCCGCCGCAAGCAACCGTTGCCTGCGGCATGCCTGGCCGCAAAACCTTCGGCTCGGCACATTCCACGCGCGCGCCGCCCTTTCCTCCGCTGCGCCGCCAAGGCTTCAGCGGCCAGGGTTTCCAGCGTTTCCGAAGCGATTCGAGCATCGCAATATGTTATAATTTGCGCTGCGTTCCCCCGGCTGCCGTATGATTCGGGGCTGGGACTCAGCGGACCGTCATGAGGGTCCGGGTTGGCGGCCTTGCCCGAGGAAAGGGGAGCGAGCGTGACGTTTCGCGGCTATCGGATTCATATCATTGCGGCGGCCTTCGCCGTATGTCTAGTTCTGGGGCTGGGAGTCCAGAGGGTTGTCCACAGCTACTGGGTGATGGAGCCCATGATGCGGGATTTCCGCGCCCTCCCGGGCGTGTCCGGCGTCTCTCTGGAGTCGAGGGGAGATCGCGCGGATGTGGTCCTCGTTGTGGAAACGATTCAGGAAGTGAACGATCCGTCCCGGTTGCGGTCCCGGGCAGAATCGGTAGCTCAGGCGCACCTTGGAACCCGGTTCGGCCGGGTTGTGTTTCGGGACCGCCGTACAGGGGCGCTGACCGAAGCGTACCACCGGCTCCACCTGCTTGTGCATGAGGCAGCGGTCACCGGACGGTTGACCGCCATGGCCGGCCAGATGGACCGGATGGCCCCGGACCTGGGGCTCGACGACTGGCGGCTGTTCGTCGATGAGCGATTCATCTACGTGTACCTCGCCGCTGGGGACGGGCACCTGTATGAGTTGGTCCCGTGGACCCGGGCAGCTGCGGGAGAGGGCGAAGGAGGTGCCGGAACATCGTGAAGGAGGTTCTCGTCGGGCTGGCGGCAGCCGTGGTCGTGCTGCTTGCCGCCAACGGGGTGGCCGTGACCCCGTTTCTCCTGCTCGGTCTTATCGCCGGGATGGTGTGGATGCTCGCGGAAGGGCGCAGCGCCGGCTGGCGATTCGAGGTAGTGGAAGCGCCCGCCCCGGGGAGCGGTCATGCCCCGGTGACGTTTGACGACGTCGGCGGGCAGGAAGTGCCCAAGCGGGAGCTCATGGAAGCGCTGGAATTCGTCCGGAAAGCCGAGAAGGTCGCGAGGCTGGGCATCCGGCCGCTTAAGGGGATCTTGCTGGCCGGACCTCCGGGAACCGGCAAGACGTTGATGGCCAAAGCCGCGGCCCACTACACCGATTCGGTCTTTTTGTCCGTTTCTGGGTCTCAATTCGTTGAGATGTACGCCGGAATCGGTGCCCAGCGAGTCCGAAAGCTGTTCCGGGACGCCCGGGAGCTAGCCCGCCGCCAGGGCAAGGACAGCGCGATGATCTTCATCGACGAAATCGAAGTGCTGGGAGGACGCAGGGGACAGCACGCCGGCCATGTGGAGTACGATCAGACGTTGAACCAGCTATTGGTCGAGATGGACGGGCTAACACAGAGCGATCCCGTGCGCGTTCTCGTCATTGGTGCCACGAACCGGGCGGATCTGCTGGATCCGGCGCTTTTACGGCCCGGGCGCTTCGACCGGATTGTCCAGGTCGACCTGCCCGACCGGGAGGGGCGCCTTCATATCCTGAAAATCCACGCTCGGGGAAAGCCCCTGGCCGACGATGTCGATCTGGAGGCCGTAGCCCGGGACACGTTCGGATTTTCCGGCGCGCACCTGGAAAACCTGCTCAACGAGGCGGCCATCTTGGCCATGCGGGCGGGGCGCGAGCGGATAGGCGCTCAGGAGATCCGGGATGCCATCGACAAAGTCATGATGGGGGAACGGCTGGACCGAAAGCCTCGGCGGGAAGAGCTGTGGAGGGTTTCTTGCCACGAGATGGGCCACGCCCTGGTCGCGGAACTGGTACGCCCGGGCGCGGTCGCCTCGGTGACCGTCACTTCCCGGGGCCGGGCTCTCGGCTATATGCGGCAAACGCCGGTCGACGATCAATACCTCTACACCAGGGATGAGCTGCTCGGCCAGGTGGCCGTCTGCCTCGGGGGTGCGGTGGCCGAGGAGATCGTCTTCGGCGGCCGCAGCACAGGCTCGGCCGCTGACTTCGAACAGGCCGCGCAGCTGGCGGAGCGCATCGTGCACGCGGGGCTCTCCAATCTCGGCATCGTGCACCGGGAGCGGTTGTCACCCGCGGCTTTGCATGAGGAGATCCAGCGCATCCTTCGACAGGAGGAGCAACGGGTCCGGGAACTGCTCTCGGACCGGCAGACCGTGTTGAAGGAGCTGGCCCGGAAGCTCTTGGAAGACGAAGTCGTGCCGGGCGACGAGCTCCGGGACCGGCTCAGCCGGAGCGGGTTCGAGCCGGCGTCGCTGGCGGCGGGTTCTTGAGAGGGCGGCCGCTGCGGAAGGGGAGCCAGAGGAGGCACAGGGCCACAAGCCCCAGGCTCACCAGCTGTGCCAGAGTCAAACCTAGCGCCGCGGGAACGCCGATGCGGAAAAACTCGACCCAGAATCGGCCGGCGGAGTAGGCCGCAACGTAGAGAAACAAGACGTCGCCCTCCCGCGCCGCGGGACGCCGCCGGTACCACAGGATCAGTCCGAAGACGGCCAAATTCCACAGCGATTCGTACAGGAACGTGGGATGGAAGAACGACTCGTCGGCCCACTGGGGCGGTCGGAACTCGGGCGCGACATACATTTTCCACGGGACATCCGTTGGATAACCGAACAGCTCCTGGTTGAAAAAGTTTCCCCATCGGCCGATGGCCTGCCCGAGGGGAAGGGCGGGAAACACAACGTCCGCGAAGGTCAGGAACGGTGTGCGGATGCGCCGGGCAAACACCGCCGTCGCGGCGAGGCCTCCGGCGATTACGCCGTGCATGGAAAGGCCGCCTTCCCACACCGCGACTATGCGCAACGGTTCGGCCAAGTACGCGCTTAGGTTTTGGACGACGTACGCCAGCCGGGCGCCGGCAAACCCGCTTGCGCCCGCCAGGAGGGCAAAGTCGTACAGCCGTTCCGGATCGATTCCCTTGCGCCGGGCTTCCGCCGCGGCGACGCGGAAGCCGGGAATGAACGACATCGCGATGAGGAATCCGTACCACCGCACCTGCACCGGCCCCACCCGAAGCAGAACCGGGTCAATGGACCGCTGGCCGAGAAAGTACGGCCGGCACCAAACAACCAGCGCGAAAGCCAGCACTCCGCTTGCTGCGGCATACATCCAGAAGCGGTTGCGAGAAATCGCTTGGCACCTCCCACCGTCAAGCGGCCCGGACAAGGCCCGCACGCCGGCCCGGCCTTCCGCGGGCGTCGCTTGCGGGAACACATTCGGCCCAAAGGCAAGTTCCCCTTGTCCGCCGCATCAGGTATCATGTTCAGTGTCGGAACGGGCCAAATCCGGCGCTGCGGGGGTGGACGGCGTGAGATCGAAGCGCAGAATCAACGGATTTCAACCCGGTGTGCGGGCCGAACTGGTGATGATCGGCACAGAAATGCTGCTCGGCGAAATCATCGACACCAACGCGGCCCGCATCGCGGAGCGGCTGGCCGGTGCCGGCATTCACGTGTATTTCAAGACCACGGTGGGTGACAACTGGACGCGCATCGCGGCAGCCCTGAGCCAGGCGCTGACCCGGGCCGACGTGGTGATCACAAGCGGCGGGCTTGGTCCGACCGACGACGACCTGACTCGGGAAGTGGTCGCGGCAGTGCTTGGTCGGCGTCTGGTCGAACACCCGGAGGCCATGCGGCAGGTCGAGGCGTGGTTCCAGCGGCAAAACCGCCCCATGTCGCCGTCCAACCGCAAGCAAGCCCTGGTGCCTGAAGGGTCCGAGATCATTCCCAACCGGCGGGGGACCGCCCCCGGCATCATTGCCCGGCGAGGGGAGCAGGCAGTCATTTGCCTGCCCGGCGTTCCCCATGAGCTTGAGGCGATGATGGACGAAACCGTCCTGCCGTTCCTTGTGCGCAACTTCAGCCCGTCGGGCCGGCTATGGTCGAGGGTGCTGAAGTTTTACGGCATCGGCGAGTCGGCTCTCGCAGAGCTCCTGCAGGACCTTTTGACCATGGACAACCCAACGGTGGCGACGTACGCGGGCAACGGTGAGGTTCGGGTTCGGATCACCGCGCGGGCGGCGGATGAGGTCGGGGCCAGGGAGCTGCTCGAACCGGTCGAGCGGGACATCCGCAACCGGGCGGGGGAATTTCTGTACGGGACCGGTGACGACACGCTGGAATCCGCGGCCGGGCGGGCGCTGAAGGCCGCCGGGTGGACGCTGGCGGTGGCCGAGTCGTGTACCGGGGGTCTTATCGGTTCCCGCATCACGTCGGTGCCGGGCAGCTCCGACTACTTTGCCGGCGGGGCCGTTGCCTACAGCAACCGAGCCAAGGTCGACCTCCTGGGCGTGCCTGCCGGCTTGTTAGATCAGTACGGCGCCGTTTCCGAACCGGTGGCCCGGGCCATGGCTGTGGGGGCGGCCCAGCGGCTCGGGGCCCATGTCGGCTTGGCGGTGACCGGCATCGCCGGCCCTGGCGGCGGGACCGCGGACAAGCCGGTGGGACTCGTGTACATCGGGCTTGCCGTCGGCGGGGAGGCGGAAGTCCGCCGGTACCAGTTCGCCGGAGACCGGGACCGGGTGCGCTGGCTCACCTCCCAGGCGGCTCTGGATCTCGTTCGCCGGCGGGCGGAGGCAGGCGCCCAAGGCCTTGGCATTTCGCCCGGCGCTTAACCCGCCGGGGCGGGCCGCCCCGTCAGGCCTGCGGGAAGCAAAGGAAACCGGCAGCCGCCGTCGAAGTCGTACCGCGCCCGGCCGCCCGGCCGGCGCGTGCCCGGAGGGGATGGACGAGTGGAGCAAGCGGGCCGGGTGCGCACATTTGTTGCGGTGCCCCTCGACGAAAGAGCCCGGCAGGCCGTCGCCCGATGGCAGAACCGGCTGGCCACCCTGGATCCGGTCGTCAAGTGGGTCGAGCCGGCCAATTTGCATTTGACGTTAGCCTTTCTCGGCGATGTGGCTGCGGCTGACCTGGGCCGGGTCTCGGAAGCGGTCGCCCGCGGCGCATCGGGGTACGGCCCGTTTGTCCTCCAGTTCGGCGAATTCGGCGTTTTTCCCGGCTGGCGGGATCCGCGGGTGTTGTGGATCGGGGTTGCAGGCGGCGCCCAGATGCTGACCGAACTGGCCGCATCGGTGACCCGGGAGCTTGAGACATGCGGATTTCCCCCCGGTGGCCGGCCCTTCCGGCCTCACCTGACGGTGGGACGTTTCCGCCGCTCGCCTGATCCGGGAAACCTGAGGACGGCGACGGGGAGGCCGCCAGGCGTGCCGCCCGTCCGCGTGGAGCAAGTGAACCTCATGGCCAGCCGGCTGACTCCGCAAGGCCCGGTGTACACCTGCCTGGCAAGCACGGTCCTGCGGGAGAATGGAGGGAATGGGGATGACGACGGCGGAGAGGCAAAAGGCGCTGGAGGCGGCGCTGTTCCACATTGAAAAGCAGTTTGGCCGGGGTTCGATCATGCGGCTGGGCGAAGCGTCGGCCCAGCGGAACGTCGAAGTGATCCCGACCGGTTCCTTGGCTTTGGACATGGCCTTGGGGGTGGGCGGGGTGCCCCGGGGCCGGATCGTGGAGATCTACGGGCCGGAATCGTCGGGCAAGACGACGCTGGCCCTACATATCATGGCCGAGGCTCAGAAGGCCGGCGGAATGGCGGCCTTTATCGATGCCGAACACGCCCAGGATCCCAAGTACGCCCAGCAGGTCGGCGTCGACATCGACAATCTCCTGATTTCCCAACCGGACACTGCCGAGCAGGCCTTGGAGATCGCCGAGGCGTTGGTGCGCAGCGGGGCGGTCGATGTCATCGTCATTGACTCGGTCGCCGCACTAGTGCCCCGGGCGGAGATCGAGGGGGAGATGGGCGACGCCCACGTGGGCTTGCAGGCCCGCCTCATGTCCCAGGCGTTGCGCAAACTCACCGGGGCCATCAACAAGTCGAGGACGACGGTGGTGTTCATCAACCAAGTCCGTGAAAAGGTCGGCGTGCTGTTTGGCTCGCCGGAAGTGACGCCAGGCGGCCGGGCACTTAAGTTTTACGCGTCCATCCGGATGGAGATTCGGCGCCTGGAGTCCATCAAGCAAGGCAGCGACATTGTGGGCAACCGGACCAAGGTGAAGGTCGTCAAGAACAAGCTGGCGCCTCCTTTCCGGGAGGCAGAGTTCGATATCATGTACGGCGAAGGCATTTCCCGGGAAGGCAACATCCTGGACGTCGCGACCGGCTTCGGCGTCATCACCCGGACGGGCACCTGGTTTTCCTACGGCGAAGTCCGACTGGGCCAGGGTCGAGAAAACGCCAAACAGTTTCTCCGGGAGAATCCGGAAGTGGCCAGGGAGATCGAAGCGAAGGTGCGGGAGGCGGCCGGCCTGGCGGCGCCCGACAAGACGGAAACCGTCGAAAACGGGCAGGCGGCGGCGAGTGACACGTGACCCAAAGGAAGCTCGCGTCCAAGCTCGGGCATTGAGGATGCTGGCGGCCAGGCCTCGAAGCGCCGCCGAGCTCGCCAGCGCTTTGCGCCGGAAAGGCATCGAAGAACCGGTAGTGGATCGGGTCGTCGAGTGGTGCGGCCGTCTCGGCTACGTCGACGACGACCGGTTTGCCGAGGAGTACATCCGCGGCCGCTTGGCCCGGAATCCGCAGGGGCGACGGCGGCTTGAGCAGGAGCTCTTGGCCCGGGGCATCCCGCGGGATACGGTGAAACGGCATCTGGATCGCCTGGCTCCCCAAGAAGAGGAGGACGAGCGGTGTCTGGCCGCGGCCCGGGCGGGAGCGGTCCGCTACCGGGACTTGGCTCCGGAGGTGCGAAAGCGGCGCCTGTTGGGCTACTTGATGAGGCGGGGATTCACGCCGGAGACAGCCTTGCGGGCCGTGGCCCAAGTTGACACCGATTTCCGTGCGGATTAAAATGGGTGTGGGTATGTAGGTCCGACAGGACAGTTCGCATCAACCTGGCCGAGCGCAGTCTCGGCCTTCTTTGCACGTGTCCGACGAGTGAAAAAGGGCTAGTTGGCCAGCGGGACCTTGACAATTGAGGGGGTGAGGCAGACGCCTCAAGTTCTGCTGTACGTAGCGACGGCTGTCCTCGCGGGGCTGGCGGGGTATGCCGTGCGGAAGTTTGCGGCCGAGGCCAAAGTGCGCTCGGCCGGCGAGCAGGCCGCCTCCATTCTTGAACAGGCCCGCCGCGACGCGGAAAGCCGCGTGCGCGAAGCGTTGGTGGAAGCGAAAGAGGAGGCTGTCCGCCTGCGTCAAGAGGCGGAGCAGGAGCTCAAGGAGCGCCGCTACGAGCTGCAACGGCTGGAGCGGCGCCTGGCTCATAAAGAGGAAGGCCTGGACCGCCGCTTGAGCCAGCTGGAACGGAAGGAAGAAAGCTTGAGCCGGCAGGCGGCAGAGTTGGACCGCAGGCGCGCGGAAGTCGAGGAGCTGCTCCGGCAGCAAAGGCAGGAACTGGAGCGGATCAGCGGTCTGAGCGCGGAGGAAGCCAGGCAGCACCTGCTCAAGAAGGTGGAGAGTGAAGTCCGCCACGACATGGCGGTGATGATTCGGGAGATCGAACAGGAGGCGAAGGAAGAGGCCGAGAAGCGGGCCCGCAACATCATCGGGCTGGCCATCCAGCGCTTTGCGGCCGACCACGCTTCTGAGGCCACCGTATCGGTGGTCACCTTGCCCAGCGACGACATGAAGGGACGGATCATCGGCCGGGAGGGCCGGAACATCCGTACCTTGGAAGCGCTGACGGGGATCGACCTGATCATCGACGATACGCCCGAGGCGGTAGTCTTGTCCGGCTTCGATCCGGTCCGGCGGGAGATCGCCCGGGTGGCGTTGGAGAAGCTCATCGCCGACGGGCGCATCCACCCAGCCCGCATCGAGGAAATGGTGGAGAAGGCCCGGCGGGAAGTGGAAGCCAACATCCGGGAGGAAGGCGAGCAGGCGTGCCTGGCCGTCGGGATTCACGGTCTGCATCCGGAACTCGTCAAGCTCCTGGGCAGGCTCAAGTACCGGTTCAGCTACGGCCAGAACGTGCTGAAGCATTCGATCGAGGTGGCTCACCTCGCCGGCATGATGGCGGCCGAGCTCGGGTGCGACGTGAAAGTGGCCCGCCGGGCTGGCCTGTTGCACGACATTGGCAAAGCGGTGGACCACGAAACCGAAGGTACCCATGTCAAAATTGGGATCGACCTGTTGCGCCGGTATCGGGAATCGCCGGACGTGATCCACGCGATGGCGTGCCATCACGGGGACTTCGAGCCCCAGTCGGTAGAAGCGATGCTCGTTACCGCGGCGGACGCGGTATCGGCTGCCCGGCCCGGTGCCCGGCGGGAAAGCTTGGGCAACTACATTAAGCGGCTGGAGCGGCTAGAGGCCATCGCCAATTCGTTTGAGGGCGTCGAAAAGTCGTACGCCATTCAGGCAGGCCGAGAGTTGCGCATCATGGTGAAACCCGAGAAGATCGACGACGATGCCGCGGTCATCATGGCCCGGGACATCGTGAAGCGTATTGAGTCGGAACTACAATACCCCGGTCAGATCAAAGTGACCGTCATCCGCGAGACGCGCGCCGTCGAGTACGCCAAGTAAAGGCGCCGCGTACCAACCGAACGACAACCGACCGGTCTGGCAAGCCGCAAGGCATGCTGGGCCGGTTTTTCATCTCCCAGGGCAGGACTCCGCGGCCGGAACGACGAAGCTGGGCGGTGTCTTGCGGGGAGGGGGAGAATCGTGTCGTCGATGTCCGCCGGGAACGCTTGTCATCCCGGTGACGCCCGTCTGCTCAGCTCTATTCTCGCCCGGTATCCGGAGATCGGGTCGGTCGACTATTGTCCCCGCGCGGGCCGTTTCCGGTTTGCGTTCTTGCTTTTGGGCACCGGCCTCGATATGCCGGCGTTCGCGTCGCGCTTGCGGGACAGCTTGAAATCGTACAGCTTCGTCACCGGCTGGCCCGTGGAGCTGCTCAACATCGATTGGACCGAGGAACGGGGCATGACCTTCCTTTGGGTCGAGCGGGACGTCTCGACCTTGCGCCCCGAAGAGCTCCGGCTGTTGACCGGCCTTGTGCGGCAGGCGTTCTCCGGCCGGCTCGTCTTGGACGAATCCGGAGACGGGATGGAATTCGACGGCCCGATGCAGGATGAGCTCATCGCCCACATGCTGGAAGACTTGCGGCAGGCGCGCCGCTCCCGCCCCATGGTCGGGTTTCGCCGGGCCGGCCAGGTTGTCGTGTATCCGAGGCGGGCGCTGGTTTCGGAGCCCAACCGGTGAAGGAGGCTGAAAGCCCCGTGGTAGCCGAGGGTGCGGCGGCGTTCCATCGCCGTTGCCTTGTGGTGGATGCCCACTGCGATACGGCGCTTCGGCTGGCGGCCGGCGCATCCCTGGCGTCCCAACGGCCCGAGGGACACGTGGACCTGGACCGGCTGGCAGCCGGGGGAGTCGATGTGCAGGTGTTCGCGCTGTGGGCCGACGCCCGCGAGCGCCGCTCTGGCCTGACCGTCCGGTGCCTTGATCTCTTGGATGCCGTCTGGCGGGAGATGGAGCGGTGGTCTGACAAGCTTCACCCGATCCTCACCGCTGCCGACCTGGAGGAAGCGCAGGCCTCGGCCAAGATCGGCGTTCTGCTGTCCATTGAAGGCGGCGAGGCGCTTGAGGGAAGCTTGAGCGCCCTGCGGGCGTTTTACCGATTGGGCGTTCGGGCCATGGGATTGACGTGGAACGGCCGCAATGACCTTGCGGACGGTGTGGGCGAGGCGGCCACCGGTGGCGGTCTGACGTCGTTCGGCCGCCAGGTGGTCAAGGAGATGGAGCGGCTCGGCATGGTGGTGGACGTCTCCCACTTGGCCGAGGCCGGTTTCTGGCACGTTCTGGAGATCTATCCCGGCCCCGTTATCGCATCGCATTCCAATGCCCGGGCGGTGTGCGACCATCCGCGCAATTTGACCGACCGGCAGATCCGCGCCCTGGCCGGTACCGGTGGCGTGATGGGCATCAACTTCTGCCCGGACTTCTTGCGGGCGGGGGGCGGCGCGACCCTCGACGACGTCGTTCGCCACATCGATCACATCGTGGGGCTGGTAGGCCCCGACCACGTGGGGATCGGGTCCGATTATGACGGCATCGACTCGACGCCTGCGGGTCTGGAAGACGTTTCCCGCCTACCCGCGCTCACCGAGGCCCTCCTTCGCCGCGGCTACGGGGAAAAGGCCGTAGCCGCCATCCTCGGCGGCAATTTTGCCCGGGTTTTTCGGCAAGTTTTGCCCTAGCTTCCTCGCGAGTACCGCTGACTCGCGCCAGCCATACTATCCCCGAAAGAGCATTCCGCTCCTGATTCGACGATGTGGGAGGGACGCATATGTCCGTGGTCAAGGTAGTGGAGCTGGTAGGGGAGTCGCCTCACAGCTGGCAAGATGCGGTGAAGGTCGCGGTGCGGGAAGCAGCCCGGACTATCCGCAACATCAGCGGCGTGGAAGTGCTCAACTGGACCGGCAACGTGGACGACCAGGGCAACATCGTCGAGTACAAGGCCGACGTCCAAATCGCGTTTATGGTCGAGGGACACGACTGACGGCCGGGGTGGGTACACCAAGAGGGAGGGGGTGAGCCGCATGGGGTTTGTGGGAACCATCGTGCGGTTCGTCGTGTCAGCGCTGGTGCTGATGCTGGTCGGGTTCCTGGTGCCGGGCTTTGCGCCGCTCGGTTTCCTCAATGCGTTGCTGGCCGCGGTGGTCATCGCCGCGCTGGGCTGGGTGGTCGAGGCCACCCTGGGCAGGCAGGTCTCGCCTTTTGGCCGCGGGATCGTCGGGTTTGTCATCGCAGCGCTGGTCATCTGGGCGACCCAGTTTTTTGTGCCCGGCATGCAAGTCACGATGCTGGCGGCGCTTTTGGCAGCGCTGGTGATCGGGATTATCGATCTGTTCGTGCCGACCACCATCAGCCGGTGACCGCTAGCGGGCCGGGAGGGACATAAGTGCGGCTCACCCGGGACCTGGCGGAAAATCTGGACGCCTTGAAAGAGCGGCTCGGCGTAGGGACAACCTTTGATGTTCTCGTGCGGGAGATCGAAGTCGGGGGACGGGACGCAGCCCTCGTCTTCGTGGACGGACTTGTCAACGACGAGTCAACCATCGAGGTGATGCGGTTTCTCCTGGAGCTTAAGCGGGAGGACATCGTTCCTCAGCCGGTGGAGAAGCTGGTCCGCCGAGGGATCCCGTACATCGAGGTAACCAAGGCATCGACCGTCGACGAGGTCATCGACCAGGTTCTAGCCGGGCCGATGGCGCTTCTGCTCCACGGCCAGGACCAGGCCGTTATCCTGGACATGCGCCAGTACCCGGTGCGCTCGCTGGCCGAGCCGGACCTGGAAAAGGTTACCCGCGGCAGCCGGGAGGGCCTGGTGGAAACCGTCGTGTTCAACACGGCCTTGATCCGCCGCCGGCTGCGGGACCCGCGGTTGCGGTTCGAGATGTTTTCGGTCGGGCGAATTACCCGGTCCGACGTCGTTTTGGGGTATCTGGAAGGGGTGGCCAACCCGGAACTGGTAGCCGAGATCCGGCGCAAGCTCGACAGCACTGACATCGGCGCGCTGACCATGGGCAGCCAGAGCCTGTTGGAGCTCCTGGTAGGCCAGCGGCTCAACCCGCTGCCTTTGGCGCGGCTGACGGAACGGCCTGATGTCGTATCCGCCCACTTAATGGAAGGACACGTGGTGGTGCTAACCGATACGTCGCCCACGGCCCTGGTGCTGCCGGCTAACGTGTGGCATTTTACCCAGCACGCGGAAGAATACTTCCAAAATCCCGTGGTCGGTTCGTATTTGCGGTTGGTGCGGTTTGCGGCGATCGGCATTTCGCTGTTGCTCGGCCCCTTGTGGCTGTTGCTGGCCACAATGGACGGTAAGCCCCCGTGGCTTGCATTCATCGGGCCCCGGGACGAGCCGGCTGTCCCGCTTTGGGCCCAGTTTTTCATGCTCGAGTTCGGCCTGGACTTGATCCGGATGGCGCTCATCCATACGCCCGCAGCCCTTTCCACAGCCTTAGGCATCGTGGGTGCCATCCTGCTTGGGGAGCTCGCCACCACGGTCGGGCTGTTTGTGCCGGAAACGGTGTTGTACTCCGCCATCGGCGCCATCGGGTATTTCGCCACGCCGAGCCTTGAGTTCGCATTTGCGGTCCGGTTGTTCCGGTACTTTTTGTTTGCGCTGGTGGCCGTGTGGGGAACGGCCGGGCTGTTGGGAGGCCTTGCCATCACAGCGCTTTGGTTCGGATTTACCCGGTCCTTCCACGTTCCGTACCTTTACCCTCTTGTTCCGTTTGACGGGAAAGCCTTGGCCCGGTTGCTCTTGCGGTTTCCCATTCTGCATGTAGGGGTTCGCACTGCCCCGAAGCAACATCGCCGGGGACCGTATCCGAACCAAAGGTGATCCAGGCCGAAGGTTTCGCTGGGCTCGTCCATGGGGGCCAGAGTTCGCTTCACCCGCGCCCTGCGCCTGTGATATCATGGTTCAGTACGAGCGTGGGAGCGAGGAGCTGAGCGAGGTGCCCTTCCGGGACGTAGACGTCAACGAGCAAGGCCACATGATCATCGGGGGCTGCGACGCGGTGGAGCTCGCCCGAACGTACGGCACGCCCCTTTACGTTCTGGACGAAGACCGGGTGCGCCAGGCTTGCCGGGCGTATCGGGACGCGTTTTCGCGCTACTATCCCCGGGGCTTGGCGGTGTACGCGGGGAAGGCGCTGTTGACCACGGGCGTGTGCCGCATCGTCGCGCAGGAAGGGATGGGCCTGGACGTTGTGTCCGGCGGCGAGCTGTACACGGCCCTGGCGGCGGGCTTTCCTCCGGATCGCATCTACTTTCACGGCAACAACAAGTCGGTGGACGAACTCCGGCTCGCGCTGAGCGAAGGTGTGGGGCGCATCGTCGTTGACAACCTGGGTGAACTCGAACTGCTGGAAGCTCTTGCCCGCGAGCAAGGACGCACGGCGGACATTCTGTTGCGGATTACTCCAGGGGTCGAAGCCCATACCCACACCTACATCCGCACCGGCCAACTGGATTCCAAGTTTGGCATTCCCATCGCCGGCGGGCAAGGCCTGGCCGCTGCCCGGAGGGCTGCCGAGTCGGCTCGCCTGCGGTTGGTTGGTTACCACTGCCACATCGGCTCTCAAATTTTCGATCTGTCATCTTACGAGGCTGCGATCGTGTTGATGATGGAGTTTCTCGCAGAAGCCCAGCGGGCCACGGGCGTCGCCGCGAAAGAACTGGACCTGGGCGGCGGCCTTGGGATTCGGTACACCGCCGAGGATCGGCCTCCAACCCCGGAGGAACTTGTCCGCCGGATCGCGGACGTAGTCCGCCAGGAAGCGGCTCGCCACGGGATCGCCGCACCCGCGCTGGCGCTTGAGCCGGGCCGCTCCATTGTCGGCGAAGCCGGGGTGACCTTGTATACCATCGGCTTTGTCAAGCGCATCCCCGGCGTGCGCACGTACGCAGCGGTGGACGGCGGCATGGCCGACAATCCCCGGGTTGCTCTGTATCAAGCCCGCTACGAGGCAGTAGTGGCCAACAAGGCCAATCAGCCCCGGCTGGAGACCGTGACCATCGCGGGCAAATCGTGCGAGTCCGGTGATGTGCTCATCCGCGATCTTGAAGTTCCGCCTCTGGAGAGCGGCGACGTGCTGGCGGTTTTGAGCACCGGCGCGTACAATTACTCAATGGCCAGCAATTACAACCGGTTCCCGCGGCCGGCCATGGTGCTGGTCAGCCGGGGCCGACACGATCTGTTGGTGGCCCGGGAGACGTACGCCGACCTCATCCGGCACGACCGCATCCCCCGGTGGCTCGAGGAGCCGGCCGGCGAGGTGGCGGAGGCGGCCGGGTGAACGGGAGGGGCTGTCGCGATTGTTTTGGAGCTTGGACATGTGGATCTTGCGGGCCGCGGCCGTCCTTTTGGTGCTGGCCATTCACGAGTACGCCCACGCGGTGGTGGCCGTGCGGCTTGGTGATCCGCGCCCGAAATTCGACGGCCGCCTCACGTTGAATCCTCTTGCGCACCTCGATCCGGTAGGCACGCTCATGTTGCTTCTTTTTGGGTTCGGCTGGTCCAAACCGGTGATGGTGGATCCGAACCGGTTTGCCAACCCCCGCCGGGGGCTTATGTGGGTGGCGTTGGCCGGCCCGCTGGCGAATCTCGCGCTGGCCGTCGCCCTCAACCGGCTGGACGGTTGGATCGTTCCAAGGCTGCCGTGGAACGCGGCCTTGGCCACCGGCCGATTTTTGGATATTGTCGTCAGCCTGAACATTTGGCTTGCGGTGTTCAACCTGTTGCCGCTGCCGCCGTTGGATGGCTCGAAGGTCTTGGCCGGTCTGTTGCCCCGCCGGTACGCGTACCGGCTGGCAAGCCTGGAGACGTATGGTGTCGTCATCCTTCTTTTGCTTATCTCATCCGGCATGGCGGGGCGGATCTTGCGGCCTGCCTATCAGGCAGTGGCCCAGCTGGTGCTAGGGGTCTGACCCCGCGTGTACCGGGTCCGCCTGGATGTATTCGAAGGACCGCTCGATCTGCTCCTGCACCTCATCGAAGAGCGCCAGCTCGACATCTGGCAAGTGTCCATGGCCGAGGTCGCCCGCCAGTACCTGGACGTCTTGGCCGGCTTGCCCGCGGACGAGCTGGAGCAGGCCGGAGAGTTTCTCGTGCTGGCAGCCGTGCTCGTCCGCCTAAAAGCGCGCCACCTCCTGCCCAAGCCTACCCAAGAGGCGGCCGAGGAGGAAGCCGAAGACGAGGCCGCCCTGGAGGAGGCGCTCAAAGCCCGTCTTGCCGAATACCGGCGGTACAAGGAAGCGGCGGAAGTCTTGGCTGAACTGGCCGCGGCCCGGGAACTGCACCGGTTGCGTCCGGCACCGACTCATCCGGCGCCGCACGGTGAGGTTGCCCGCGAAGCAAGCGGCGGCTCCGGGACCCCGCCTCAGGCTCCGCCCGGCCTCAACCTGGAAACGATTTTGGCCGCTTGGAGACGGATGCGCTTGCCGGAGCCGGGCTTGCCGCCGCCTCCACCGGCGAGAAAGGTCAATCTGCGCCGGGCTATGGGTCGGTTGCTGATGCTGGTCCGCCGCTTCGGCGGCCGGATCCGGTTCGGACATCTGTTGCGCAGGGCGTCCCGGTGGGAATGGATCGAGGCTTTCCTGGCCTTGCTGGAATTGGTGCGGCTGGGCCGCGTGCGGGTGTACCAGCCGGAACCCCTTGCCGACCTGGACATCGAGGGACCTTTGGAAAGGACGTCGTCCGGTGGAGCAGACCGTGATTCCGGAAACCCTCGTTGAACTGGTAGCGGCGCTGGAAGCCATTTTGTTTGTCAGCCACGAACCGCTCTCCTTAGAGGACCTGGCCCGCATCACCGGATGGGACGAAGAGCGGGTGCGGAACGCTCTTGAACTGCTCGACGCGCGCATGAAAGAGGCCGATCGGGGATTGTGCCTGCTGTGGGCTGCAGGCGGCGTTCAATTGGCGACAAAGGCCCGGTTTGCCGCGGTCGTGGCCGCGGTGGAGAAGACGAAGCCGCCGGCTCCGCTTTCCCGGGCACAGCTTGAGACGCTGGCCATCGTCGCGTACCGGCAGCCGGTCACCCGGGCGGAGATCGAGCACGTGCGGGGCGTTCGGTCCGAATCGGCCCTTCAGGCGCTTTTGGAACGGGGACTGGTGGAGGAGGCGGGACGGGCCGACGGTCCCGGGCGGCCCATCCTGTACCGAACGACCAACTTGTTTCTGCAGTGGTGCGGCCTCAACTCGCTTGAGGACTTGCCGCCCTTGCCCGAAGCGGAATCGCCGCATAGTTTGCCCGGCACCGGGTCAGATTAACGCTGAAAGCCCGGTGCGGGGGCCGCCTGGCCCCGGCGCAAAGGAGAACTCAACGGTGAACGAACATCATCCCATCGAGGGTTTGATGCAGACCGCGATGGAGAGCTTGAAGGCGATGGTGGACGTCAATACCATCCTCGGCGATCCGGTGGAGACGCCCGACGGGAGCGTTGTCGTGCCCGTGTCCCGGGTGACGTTCGGCTTTGCGGCAGGAGGAACCGAATTCGAGGGCGAACACCGCCGGGAAGGAAGCGGGTTTCCCTTTGGCGGCGGCAGCGGCGCCGGCATTTCCCTCCAGCCTGTCGCGTTCCTGGTCGTGGGTCAAGGTCAGGTCCGGTTGTTGCCGATTGACAACAACGTGCTCCTCGACCGGCTCATCGACATCGCGCCCCGGGTTATGGATCAGCTTCAGGGCATGTTCCGGAGCGGCAACGGGCAAAAGGCGGCCGCCCACGCCCCAGGGTCCGCATCGTGAGGTGGATTGCCCCTGGCCGCCGAGCGGCTGCAAAAGTTTCTGGCACGCGCCGGCATCGGTTCCCGGCGGGCTTGCGAGCAATTGATCAGTCAGGGTCGGGTTCGAGTAAACGGGCGGCTTGTCACCGAACAAGGGCTTCGTGTGGATCCTGAGCGGGACAAAGTTCAGGTAGACGGCCGCGTCGTTAAGCCGTCGGGCCGGTTTCAGTACATCATGCTCAACAAGCCCGCGGGATACGTGACCACCGTCCGGGATCCTCAAGGCCGGCCCACGGTCATGCATCTGCTTCCGGAACGCCCGCGCGTGTTTCCCGTGGGACGGCTCGATCGCGACACGGAAGGCTTGCTCCTGTTGACCAACGACGGGGAGCTGGCCTACCGGCTTGCCCACCCTCGCTTTCAAGTGGAAAAGAGATACCGCGCCCTGGTGCGCGGAGAAGTCGGGCCGGAGGCGGTGCGCCGGCTGGAAAACGGGGTTGTGCTGGATGACGGGCCGACAGCGCCGTGCCGCGTGCGGGTCATCCGGCGGGAACCGGAGCGGACGCTGCTCGAGTTGCGTTTGCGGGAAGGCCGCAAGCGGCAGGTGCGCCGGATGTGCGAGGCCGTCGGGCACCCCGTAGTGGCACTGATGAGAATCGCCGTGGGACCGGTCCTGCTCGGCCGGCTGCCCAAAGGCGCCTGGCGGCCGCTAACCCCGGAGGAGATCGCGGCGTTGCGGGGAGCTACCGGGCTCGATTAGCTCCTAAACCGTTTACAATGTCCTCTGCTGCGTGCTAAAATGACACCAATCTGCAGGCAGGACGGAAGGACGGCAGGTGTGGCAGACATTTCGAGTTCGCAACTCCCCATCAGCGGCGGGGTGCCCGGCGCGCCGTACGGGACGGAAGCCCCGCGGGCCCGGGCGTTGCCGGGAGGCGGAACGCCGGTGAAAGATGCCGTTGCCCGCGGTAACTCCGCAAGCCGGGAGGTGGCCCGGGCTGCTTTGCGGATGGCGCTCAGCGCCGACCACGCCGAGGAGCGCCATGAGCAACGGGCGCTTTTGGCCCGCGGCATCCGGGCGACGGCCGTCGATTTCGGCGGGGACTTTACCGGCTCGGTCCGGCGGGTCATTGAGCGGGCGGTTGTGGCAGCCAAGCGGGAAGGCGTCATTGCCGCCACCCACGCCGAGGAGGGCGCGGTCGCCGGCGCAGCGCACGAGGCTTTGGTGCAAGCGGGCCACAAGGCCGCGGGCCTGAGCGTCGGCGGCAAAGTTGGCGTGGCCCGCCGAGACGATCACATCGCGGTGGCCATTTTTCTCGGCATCGGCCTGCTGCACCTGGACGAGGTAGCGGTGGGACTTGCCCACCGGGCTGTGTCCCCTCTCTGACGTCCGCCTTGCGACGCGAAAGGGTGATGGATATGCCTGAGGCTGTCGTTCGCGGCGTGCGGGGAGCCACGACCGCCGACGCGAACACGCCGGAAGCCATCGGAGAGGCCACGCGGGAACTGGTGCAGGCGATCATCGATGAGAACCGGTTGAACCCGCAGGACATCGCGAGCATCATCTTCACCGTCAGCAACGACCTGAATGCGCAATTCCCGGCCCTGGCCGCCCGCGAATTGGGTTTGCACCAGGTTCCGCTCCTGTGCGCCCGGGAGATCGACGTGCCAAGCAGCCAGCCTCGCTGCATCCGCGTTTTGATGCATGTGAACACGACGCTCCGCCAGGACGAAATACGCCACGTCTACTTGCGAGAGGCCCGTAGCTTGCGACCGGATTTGCCAGAGGTTTCCTTTGGGGCGACAAGCGCGGGTACGGCTGACCGCCGCCGGGCCCCTGTTCCTCGGCCGGCCACAGCCTGCATTGAACCCTACGTGCCCGGCAAATCGGCCGAGGAAGCCCGGCAGGAATTGGGGCTTGCGAGCGTCATCAAACTGGCTTCCAATGAAAACCCCCTCGGTCCGTCTCCTCATGCCCTGAAAGCCCTGGCTGGATGCTTGCACGAGCTTCACCGCTATCCCGACGGCCGGGCCGCCGCGCTCCGAAAGGCGCTGAGCGAGAAATACGGCCTGCCGGCGGATCACTTTCTTGTGGCCAACGGGTCGGACGGGATTCTCAAGCTGTTGGCCGAGGCGTATCTGGAGCCCGGCGATGAGGTAGTCGTCGGGCAGCCGTCGTTCAGCCAGTATTCGTTCGCGGCCCGGCTGATGGGGGCAAGGGAGGTCGTGGTGCCTTTAGTGGACATGCGGCACGACTTGCCGGCCATGGCGGCAGCCATCGGACCTCGAACGAAAATTGTCTTTCTTTGCAATCCGCACAATCCTACCGGAACCGTCGTCAGCCGCGACGAGGTCGAGCGGTTCCTGGAACAAGTGCCGCCCCACGTGCTCGTCGTTTTGGATGAGGCGTACGCGGAGTACGTCGAAGACCCCGGCGCCGCCAACGGGATGGCGTGGGTCGAGCAGTCCGACCGATCGGTCGTTGTGGTGCGCACGTTCTCCAAGATCTATGGCCTGGCGGGCTTGCGGGTTGGATATGCGGCAGCTTCTCCGAACATCATCGAGACCCTCTCCCGGGTTCAGGAGCCATTCCAGGTCAATGCTCTGGCCCAGGTGGCGGCCGCGGCCGCCCTCCGGGACCAGGAACACGTTGAGCGGAGCCGGCGGATCAATCAGGAGGGCAAGCAGTACTTCTACCGCCGCCTCCGGGAGCTGGGGCTGGAATACGTGCCGACCGAAGCCAATTTCGTGTTGATTGACACGGGTCAGGACAGCCGGGACGTCTTTGAGCAACTGCTCAGGCGCGGGGTCATCGTCCGGCCGGGTGCTCCGTTCGGCCTTACCCGGCACGTGCGGGTGACCATCGGCACAGAAGAGCAAAACCAGCGGTTCTTTGCTGCGCTGGAGGAGGTGCTGGGCTGTCGGGAACCGGATCGCGCGCTGGGCCGCCCGGGTGTAGCCGGCTGACGCGGCCGGCCATAGACATCCCGGATGAGTGGCACGCGGCTCGGACCTGGCGGCCGTAGGCGGATGCGGGGTTCTCGAGGAGACGGAAGGAGGAGTCCGGCGATGATTGTGGTAATGCGCAAGGGGACGACACCCGAGGAAGTTCAGCGGGTGATGGATCGCCTGCGGGAGTACGGTTTCGCCGTCCACCTGTCCGAAGGGGTGGAGCGGACCGTCATCGGTGCGATCGGCGACAAAAAGCCGGAGCGGGTTCAGCAGATTGAAGCCATGGACGGCGTCGACAAGATCGTCCACATCCTCCATCCCTTTAAGCTGGCGGGGCGGGAGTTCAAGCCGGAACCGTCTACGGTGCCCGTCGGCTCTGTGACCGTCGGCGGCCAAACCTTGACCGTCATCGCAGGACCGTGTGCCGTCGAAAGTGAAGAACAAATACTGACCGTGGCCAAGGCGGTGCGGGACGCGGGCGCCACCATGCTGCGGGGTGGGGCCTTCAAGCCGCGCACATCCCCATACTCGTTCCAAGGGCTCGCGGAGGAAGGGCTCAAGCTTTTGGCGTTAGCCCGGGAACGGACGGGCTTGCCGGTCGTCACCGAGGTCATGCAGCCGGGCGATGTCGACCTGGTCAGCGGGTATGCCGACGTGTTGCAAATCGGTGCCCGAAACATGCAGAACTTCCCTCTGCTGCGGGAGGTGGGCCGGACCCGCAAGCCGGTGCTTTTGAAGCGGGGGCTGGCGGCTACTATCGAGGAGTGGCTCATGGCGGCGGAGTACGTCATTAGCGCGGGGAATCCGAACGTCATTTTGTGCGAGCGGGGAATCCGGACGTTCGAGACCGCGACCCGCAACACCCTGGATCTGAATGCGGTGCCAGTGGTCAAGCAATTGAGCCACTTGCCCATCATCGTCGATCCGTCCCATGGGACCGGCAAATGGTCGTACGTCATCCCCATGGCCCGGGCAGCGGTTGCGGCCGGAGCCGACGGGCTCATCGTAGAAGTTCACCCGAACCCGGAGGAAGCGGCGTCCGACGGGGCCCAGTCACTGAAGCCCGAAAAGTTTCGGGAGCTCATGCGGGAGGTGGGTGCCATCGCGGCCGTGCTGGGACGCCAGCTTGCGCCGGCGGTGGCGTGACATGCCGGGCCTGCGGGTGACCATCGTCGGCTTAGGGCTGATGGGCGGTTCCATGGGAATGGCGCTGCGGCGGGCTCCCGGAATCGCCCGGATCGTGGGCGTCGCCCGCCGGCCCGAAACGGCGGCCGAGGCGGTGGCCGTCGGAGCGGCTGACGAGGCCACAGCCGACCTGCAGGAGGGCGTGGCCGGAGCCGACGTGGTCGTTTTCGCTACGCCTGTGCGAACGATCCCCGGCCTCGTTTCCGAGTGCCGGCCGGCGCTTCGCCCGGGGACCGTGGTGACCGACGTGGGAAGCACCAAGGCGGAGCTGTGCCGGCAAATTCCGCCGCTGTTGCCGCCAGGCGTCGAATTCGTGGGCGGTCACCCCATGGCCGGGTCCGAACAGACGGGCTTGACCGCCGCCGATCCGTACCTGTATCAAAACGCGATATACGTCATCACGCCTCCTGATCCGAAGCAGCAGGGGCTCGAGCGGGTCAAGCAGCTCGCGCAGGCGGTCGGCGCGCAGCCCATCGTCCTTTCCCCAGAACAGCACGACCGGACGGTGGCTGCGGTCAGCCACTTGCCCCACCTGGTAGCGACGGCGCTGGTGTGCGCGGCTGCAGAGGCGATGAAGGACCAACCCGAGCTTCTGGCGCTGGCTGCTGGAGGGTTTCGCGATACGACCCGGGTAGCGTCAGGAGATCCCGTCATGTGGCGGGACATTTGTCTTACCAACCGGGGCCCCATACTCGAAATGATCGATCAGTTTCTCTCAGCCTTGCAGCACGTCCGAACGGCCATAGAGGCGGGCGACGGCCGGGGGCTCGTCTTCCATATGGAGCAAGCGCGGGAAGTGCGCCGCCAGCTGCCCCGGCACCGCAAAGGGATTGCTGGTCCCATGTGGGAGCTGGTAGTCCAGCTGGCCGATCGGCCGGGGGCCATCGCTGAGGTTTCCAGCTGCATTGCGGAAAAGGGAATCAATATAAAGGACATCGAAATTCTGCGGGTGCGCGAGGGCGAAGGCGGAACGCTGCGTCTGGGCTTCGCGTCGGAGCAGGACGTGCAGCGGGCCATGGCCCAGCTAGTATCGCGTGGATTTGCCGCGCGCCGCCGGGGATAGGGGAAGCGTTGCGTTGAAGGAACAGCTTGTGATCGCGATCGACGGCCCCGCGGGTGCGGGCAAGAGCACGGTCGCCCGGCAGGTGGCCGAGCGGCTTGGGTACATGTACGTGGACACGGGGGCCATGTACCGGGCTATGGCGCTGGCGATGCTCAGGGCCCGGGTGCCGCTGGAGGATCCGGCGGCGGTGGAGCGATGCGCCGCCGAGGTGCCATTTGAGGTAGACGTTTCCTCGGGAATTACCCGCGTGTTTTTGCAGGGAGAAGATGTCACCGGGCAAATCCGGACACCGGAAGTGTCCCGGATCGTGTCGGCCGTGGCGGCAGTCCCGGGAGTGCGGCGCCGGCTGGTGAAGCTGCAGCGACGACTGGCCGAGCGCGGGGGCATCGTCATGGACGGGCGCGACATCGGCACCGTAGTGCTTCCCGGCGCGGATGTCAAGATATTTCTGACCGCGTCGTTAGAAGAGCGGGCCCGGCGTCGCTGGCGCGAATGGTGGCAGGCGGGCCGGACCGACGACATGGAGGACGTCCGGCGGAGCCTAGAGGAGCGGGACCGGCTGGACTCGGCCCGGGATGAGTCGCCGCTGCGGGTGGCACCGGACGCGGTGGTTATCGATACGACCGGCGAGAGCATCGAACGGGTGGTGGCCAGAATTCTTCGCATCTGCCGAGGGAGGCTGGACCGGTGCTCTACCGAGTGAGCAGGCAGCTTTTGCGGGCCATCATCCCGCTGTATTTCGGCTGGAAATGCGAGGGGCTTCACCACCTCCCGAACATGGGTCCCGCGATTGTTGTGAGCAATCATGTGAGCTACCTGGATCCGATTCTGATCGGAGCCGCCTTGCCTCGTCCCGTCCATTTCATGGCCAAGGAAGAGTTGTTCCGCTATCCGGTTTTGCGCTGGCTTTTGCCGAAGGTGCATGCGTTTCCCGTGCGCCGGGGACGCCCCGATCGCCAGGCGATTCGCCGCGCCCTTGACATTCTGGAGTCCGGCCAGGTGGTGGGGATTTTCCCCGAGGGCACTCGCAGCGCCTCGGGCGAACTGCAGGACGTGCACGGGGGAGCTGCCATGCTGGCGCTGAAGTCGGGCGCGTCAGTCGTCCCCATGGTGTTGGTCGGCGTCGAAAGCGCGCTGGCGGGCGGCCGGAAAATTCCCCGGCGGGCGCCCATCGTCGTGCGCATCGGGCCTCCCTTTAAGCTTTTGCCATCCGGACAGTGGGACCGGGAGGAGCTTTCCCGGGCTTCTCAGGCGATTCGCACCGCCCTGAAGAACCTTCTGCCGACGTCCCGGGCGGGGAAGGAGACTAATAAGGGGTTTTGGGGGCGGAAAACCTATTCTTCCGAAGGCAAAAAGGCATAAGATCGCGGACAAGACGGGCAAACGGGCCCAACTTTCAGCAGGGATCCGATCACGGCGGCTCGAAGTACCTGGAATGTTTCAGTCTGTTTGGCCGATGTGGGCTGCGGGCAGGGGGATGGAAAGACAATGAACAGTTATCAAGAAGATATGGAACGCATGGAAGGGGCGCAGGCGCCGGACAGCGGCGCGGCGGAGCCGGGGGTTGAGGACGCGGTCAGCGAGCAGTATGACGAAACGCTGAAACCTCTCACCCCCGGACAAATTGTCGAGGGGCGGGTAGTCCACGTCGGTCAGGACGAAGTCCTGGTGGACGTCGGGTATAAGTCCGAAGGGCGCATTCCCATCAATCACTTGGGATTGCGTCCTGGTCAGACCCCGGATGATGTGGTGGCGGTCGATGACCGCATCGCCGTTGAAGTGTTGCGGGTCGACGAGGGCGAGGGTACCGTCGTATTGTCCCGGAAGAAGGCCGAGGAGCGTCGCGCCTGGCAAGAGCTGACCGCCAAGTACGAGGCGGGGGAACCGGTGGAGGCGGAAGTCACCGCCCGGGTGAAGGGTGGCCTTCTGGTCGATTTGGGCGTGCGGGCGTTCGTGCCGGCTTCCCATGTGGACCGGGCGTTCGTCGATGATCTGGAGCAGTACATCGGGCAGCGGTTGCGCTTTCGGATTATCGAATTGGATCGGCAGCGCCGCAACGTGGTGTTGTCCCGCAAGGAGCTTTTGGAGGAGGAACTGGCCCGGGCAAAGGAGGAGGCGTTCAACCGTTTACAGGAGGGCCAGGTGGTCCGGGGAGTAGTGCGGCGGCTGACCGACTTCGGCGCCTTCGTCGACATCGGCGGAGGGGTCGAAGGCTTGCTGCACGTGTCGGAGATCGCTTGGAGCCGCGTGCGGCGTCCCCATGACGTGCTGCAAGAGGGCCAGGAGATCGATGTCAAGATTCTCGGCATCGATCGGGAGAGGGAGCGCATCTCCTTGAGCCTCAAGGAAACGATGCCCGATCCGTGGACCACAGTGACCCAGCGGTACTCAGTGGGCCAAGTCGTGGAAGGCGAGGTCACCCGGGTAGTCGACTTCGGTGCCTTCGTGAAGCTGGAGGACGGCATTGAGGGATTGGTTCACATTTCACAACTGGCCGACCGGCGGGTAGAGAATCCGAGCGAGGTCGTACAGCCGGGCCAAAAGGTGAAGGTGAAGATCGTCAACCTCGATCCGGATGCCCGCCGCATCGGGCTAAGCATCCGCGCGGCGTTGCCCAAGGAATCGAAACCGAGGGAAACGGACCGGCTTTCCTACAGCGATCCCGGCCCCGAAGGCGTGACCATCGGCGACATGGTGGAGAACCTCGGGGAATTGCTGGAGGAGGCGGAACGGCGCGGCGGGGAATGATGCCGCGCGCTCTTAGCCTTCACCCGGTGGGCCGACGCTCACCGGATTGACCATCGAGCAGGAGGGGGCGGCTAGCCCCCGTTTCCTCACACCACCGGACCTGGGGGCTCCGCATCCGGCGGTTCGCCGAAGCTGGCGAATTCCGGTTTCCAGGGCGGAAGAATAACCCAGAAGGGGCAGGGGCACGCTAGGCGGCGAAAGGAGAGACCGCCCGTGCCCTTAGGCATCATCGTGCTACTGCTCGTGGCCGCGCTGGTGTTTTTCGGCGCCGCGCAGCGGGTGCTGGACCGGATGCGGCTGACGGACTCCCAGGCCCTCCTCATCCTCGGTCTCATCATCGCCGGCAGCTTCTTCGACGTCCCCGTAAGCCGCGGTCCCGGGGCCGTGACGGTCAACGTGGGCGGGGCGGTAGTCCCGGTTGCCGTGGCCATCTATCTGCTGGCCCGGGCGGAAACGGCATGGGAACGCATCAGGGCGAGCCTTGCCGCCTTGGCCACCGGGGCAGCCGTATGGGCCCTGGCCCAACTGACCGATTTCGGGCCCCACGGCGGCCGGTCGCCGTTGCTCGATCCGCTGTGGTTGTTTTCCCTGGTAGGCGGAGTCGTCGCCTACGCGCTCGGCCGTTCCCGGCGGGCTGCGTTCGTCGCTGGGACGCTGGGACTCATCGTGTTCCAGTTGCTGGAGTTTTGGATCGACGGGCCAGCCCCCGGCCGGGCCACGTCGGTGGCCATCGGTGGCGGCGGGTTTTTCGATGCGGTCGTGCTCGCCGGCGTCGTCTCGTCGGGCTTGGCGGAAGTGGTAGGCGAAGTGCGGGAGCGGGTGAGCGGGGGTCCCGCCTCTGAGCGGCCCAAGGCTCTCCAACAGTCCCTGGAAGGACCGGGCGATGAGCGCGAGGACGGGGGTGGGACCCATGCTTGATGCCCGATCGATGGGACGCTTGCTCGCCTGGGCATGGCTTGTGGTGCTCGCGTGGGCGCCTCCTGCCGCGGGCGGGACGGAACCTCCGGGCCTGGAACCCGCTGGCCACAACAGCCGCGACGGATACTTCACATGGATCGACCAGGACGGGCGGACCATTACCCGCACTGGCATCGCGCCCGCGCCGGGCGATACGTATATCACCGAAGACAATCGCCTGTTCGAAGCGGTCGATGTTGAGGACGACGGCACCGTTTGGGCCGAGTTCGTGGAAGAGGTGGAACTGCCTCAAACGACGGCGGTTGTTCCGGAAAGCGGGTGGAACGGCCTCGCGGCCGTGTTGGGTGCTTTTGGATACGGCCGCACCGGGGCGGCTGCGCCGGTCCGGGACGGCGATGGGAACCGGGGACGCATCGGCATCTACCACAGCCACAATGCCGAGTCCTACATTCCCGATTCCGGAGATGAGTTTGAGGAGCCCGACGGGGCCATTCTCGACGTGGGGCGGGCGCTCGCAGAGGCCCTTGAGGAACAAGGCTACGAGGTCATCTGGTCCGACAACAATCACCTTCCCCACGACGGCGGCGCGTACCAGCGCTCCCGTGCGACCGTCCGGCAACTGATTGAGCAGGGTGCGGTGGCGCTGATCGACGTGCACCGGGACGCGATTCCCGCTGAAGAGTACCGGACCGAGGTGAACGGGCAGAACATGACCAAGGTCCGCCTTGTGGTTGGCCGGCAAAACCCAAACCGCGAGGCCAATTTGGAGCTGGCGAAACGGATCAAGGCCATCGGGGACGAGCAGTACCCCGGACTGATCAAAGGGATCTTCAATGCCCGGGGCAACTACAACCAGGACATCGGGCCCCGGACAATCCTGATGGAGTTCGGCACGCACGAAACGAGTCTAGAAGAGGCCGTCCGGGCAAGCCAGCTTGTGGCTGAGATCTACCCCGCGGCCGCGGGGCTGGCGCCGGGAACCGGAAGGACCGCGGGGCGCCAAATCGGCGGCAGCGCGGCCCGAACGGCCGTGTGGGTAGTTGTCATCGCGGCCGCCGCTGTGTTCGGATACTTGTGGATCAACGAGGGCACCCCTCAGGCGGCATGGGCGAGGCTGCGGCGATTCTTCCGGCGGGAATCCGGCGCTTTAGGACCGGTTCGCGACGGGAACCGGTCCGATGAGGGCTGAAAGGAGCGACGCCGAGGCGTGGAGACCGTAACGCCCGTCGCGGTGGGCGCGATCATGGGCACTCTCGCCCGGCTCTTGCTGTTGCGCCGGGATTACCGCCAATTTCCCAGCTATCCCCAAGGATATACGATTCACCTTTCCTTAGGGTTCATCGCGGCAGCTCTGGGGGCCATCGCGCCGCCCGCCATCATCCAAGGCGATCTGGCTGCCGCTTCGTTCCTGGCGCTGGCTGCCACGCAGTTCCGGGAAGTCCGTTCGGTGGAGCGGGAGACGCTCCGCAATGTGGAAAACACCGAGCTCGTTCCCAGGGGCACCGCGTACATCGAAGGCATCGCCCGGGTGTTTGAAGCCCGCAATTACTTGGCCATGTTGACCGGCCTGGCGGCGAGTATGGCTTCCACGGCCGTATCCGAGCAAGGCTTGTTGTGGTCCGCCGGTGCGGGCGCGGCCGCGGGGCTTTTGATCGGCATAGCCCTCTATCGCGCGATGGGCGGCCGGCGCGTCGGCGACATCGCGGTGGTGAAGCCGGCGGCCATCGAGTTTGACGGACCGCTGCTCACCGTGGCCGGCGTCACCATCATGAACGTAGGGCTGGACTCGGCGCGCCGGCGATATATGGACGAGGGGCTGGCGGTCGTCATTGAGCCCAAGGACGCCAATGCCCGGGCGACGTTGGCCAACCTGGGCCAGCGGCAAGCGATTGCCCACGAGGTAGCGACGGTCTTGGGGATCAAGCTCGAAGTGGACGAGCGGGAATTTACGCCCATAGCCCGGCAAAATCCGGATACCGGCGAGGTGGTCATGGCCATCGTCCCGCTGCTGAACGACGAACGGGCCCTGGTCCGGGCGGTGGAGTACGTCCCGGTCCTCGAGGGTACCGTGCGCAAGCCCGTGCAGTCAGGCCTTTGGCCCCCGGACTTGGCGTCCCTAGAACGGGCTACTGGGCAGGTGTCCCGGCGATGAGCCCGGAAGGCAGCCGCATCCTGGCCGTGATCACGACCCGAGAGGGCGTTGTCGGCGGCGGGGTGCCGGTGTTTCTCGTCGCCAGCGAAAAGGAGCGGGACCAGGTGTCTGTACTGCTTTCCCGCATCTTGCAGGCTGTCGTTCACGACCTGCAAAACGGCGTCTACGTCATCGTCCGCCACTGACATTCGAACCTTCGCCCGCCGGCGGCGTTCACACCTTGGGCCCCAGAAAGGAAGGCACTGGAGGTGGCCGGCCGGAGGTGCCGCGCGTGGCCAAAACAGGACCGGTGCGGGTCATTTACACCTGTTACGGGGGTACCCATTCCTCGCCGGTAGCCGCGGCCATTCATCTGGGGCACTTGCCGCGCCGGCGGATTCCCACCGCCGGGCAAATTATGGCCGTCCCCTTGTATGACAAGATAGACGGAAAATCCCGCGGAGAGCTGTTTTTGGCCGGAAAAGACCGCCTGGGCAACGAAGTGTACGTCCTCGGGCGAGGCCGGGAAAGCGCCTCTACTGTCGCCCGGCTGATCGAGGGCGGGCTAAAGTTGGCGGGGGCGGACGTATCATGGGTCTTAGCTGACACCTTGCCGTGCGTCAACGGTTTGATGCGGCTTGGAGGGTTTCTGAGTCGCAACGTGGGCTTGGTGACCGTCGGCAGGCCCGCGGTTTTGTTGGGCACGCGGCTGGCGTACCCGCGGCTGGTGCGCCTGGTTGAGGACGTGGAGCGCCGGATCCAGGCAGGCTTTGCCGGCCCGGTCATCTGATCGGCCACCCCGTGTCCCAGCTCGTTTGACTTGGTTGCCAGCGGGTGGTATAACGGAGGGCGGATGTACGCTGCGAGGGGTCGATCCTGTGGAACGGTTGCCGGTCGTGGCCCTGGTCGGCCGGCCGAACGTAGGCAAGTCTGCCCTGTTTAACCGGTTGGTGGGCCAGCGCATCGCGATCGTCGACGACGTGCCCGGGGTGACCCGGGACCGCCTCTACGGCCGCTCCCAGTGGCGGGGGCGCTCCTTTACCCTTATCGACACGGGCGGCATCGACCCGCAAGACCGCGAAGACCTGGCCGTTCAAAGCCGGAGGCAGGCAGAGATCGCGCTGGCCGAGGCGGACCTCGTCGTCCTGGTGGTGGACGGGCAAGCGGGCCTGCATCCCCTGGATGAAGAGGTGGCCCGGCTGTTGCGCCCGCAAGGGAAACCGGTTCTGGTGGCGGTCAATAAGGTGGACGATCCCGGCTCGGGGGCGCCTTTGACATACGAGTTTTACCGGCTCGGGCTGGGCGATCCGGTGGCGGTTTCGGCCGCGCACGGGCGAAACACGGGCGAACTGTTGGAGCGGATCATCGCCCAGCTGCCCGATAGCTCGCCACCCGAGGGCGGGCTTGAACCGATTCGCGTGGCAGTCATCGGCCGGCCCAACGTCGGTAAGTCGTCGCTGGTCAACGCCCTTATCGGCGAACCCCGATCCATTGTCAGTCCGGTCCCGGGCACAACCCGGGACGTGGTGGACACGCGGATCGTGCGGGACGGGACACCGTTCGTTCTGCTTGACACCGCGGGATTGCGGCGCCGATCGCGGATCACGTCGGATGTCGAGCGCTACAGCGTCACCCGGGCGGTGGCAGCCGTCGAGCGATGCGACGTCGCGGCAGTTGTCCTGGACGCAACCGCCGGCATCGCCGAGCAGGACAAGCGCATCGCGGGACTTGCCCACGAGGCCGGGAAAGGTGTCGTGCTGGTCGTCAACAAGTGGGACGCGGTCGAAAAGACCGCTGACACGATGGTCGCCCGCGAGCGGCTCATCCGGCGGGAGCTCGCCTTCGCTCACTACGCACCTGTTGTGTTTGTGTCGGCCAAGACCGGCCAGCGGGTGAACCAGATACTGGAGTTGATCGAAATCGTGGCAAACAACGCGGCCCTTCGAGTGCCTACCGGCAAGTTGAATGAAGTTCTCCAGGAAGCAATGGTGCTCAAGCCTCCGCCCGCCCGCAAAGGCGTGCAGCCCAAGATCTATTACGGGGTTCAGGCCGGGGTTAAACCGCCGGAGTTCATCTTCTTTTGCAGCCACCCTCGGCACTTGCATCATTCCTACTTGCGGTATGTGGAAAACCGGTTGCGGAGCGCCTTCGGATTTACCGGCACGCCCGTCCGTTTCCGCCTGCGGGAGCGCCATCACCGATGACCGCGGGCGTTTTGCTGTTGTGGGCCGCCTGTTACGTGCTCGGGTCGATCCCATTCGGGTTTTTGGCAGGCCGGGTCCTGGCCAACGTCGATATCCGAGCCCACGGCAGCGGCAACATCGGTGCCACCAACGTGTTGCGAACTCTCGGAAAAGGCCCCGCCGCTTTCGTGCTCGTCCTGGACGCGGCCAAAGGATGGGTGGGCGTGTGGGCGGCATCCTCTCTTGGCATGGGCGAAGGGCCCGTCGCCGGCGCCGCGGTGGCAGCGGTGGCCGGCCACAATTGGCCGGTGTTTCTCGGCTTTCGCGGTGGCCGGGGGATGGCGACAGGCCTTGGAGCGGTCATTGGCCTTTCGCCTTCGGCCGCGGTCCTGTTGGTACTCGTTTGGCTTGTGCTGGTGGTCCTCACCAGGTACGTATCCGTCGGTTCCATCGCCGCCTCGGCGCTTTTGCCCGCGAGCCTTGCTGTGCTCGGTGAACCAGCGGCGTATATCGTAGCCGGCGCCATCATCGGCTTATGGGGCGTCTGGCGTCACCGGCCCAACATCCGCCGGCTGTTGTCCGGCGTTGAACATCGGCTGGGCGAGCGGACTGGTTTGGGCCCGCCGTCCAGCCGTGCCGGGTGAACCAGCACCCAGGTCGCGGGGGGGCCCGCGCGGGGCCCCCCCCCCCCCCCCCCCCCGCAATTGCGGGGGTATTAACCACCCCGCCCGCAGAAACATTTTATGGGCACCGGCCAGGGCCCGCCTCC